>JAWOIK010000297.1:0-21905 GCA_046484705.1 Ignavibacteriaceae bacterium
TGACGGTGACGAAGTATTGAAATACAAAACTGATCCGTTAAAAACTGATACCGACGGTGACGGTTTAAGCGACTACGAAGAAGTGACTGTTTACAAAACCAATCCAACAAAAGTTGATACAGACGGCGGTTCTGTTGGTGACGGTGTTGAAGTCAAACGTGGAACTGATCCACTTGATGCATCCGATGATGTAGTAAAGATAGATGCCCCGATAGTACTTGAAGGCATAACCTTTGCAACAAATAAATTTGATGTAACACCTGAATCTGAAAAGGTTTTGGCTGGTGCACTAAAAACATTACAGATACATTCAGATATCGTAGTTGAAATCAGCGGTCATACAGATAATGTAGGCAGCAATGCTTACAACCAGAAGTTGTCTCAGCGAAGAGCAGATGCTGTAAAAGCATGGCTTGTCAGCAAGGGTATTTCTGCTGACAGAATAACTTCTGTCGGTTACGGTGAAGAGCATCCTAGAGTATCAAATGATACAGAAGACAACAGAAGATTGAACCGTAGAATTGAGTTCAAACGAATTAAGTAAAGTAAACTTTATTTAATTAAAGGGTGTCTCCGGACACCCTTTTTTGTTTTAAATTAGAATCACTTTTGCCGGATATTTTCAAACTTCTTTTCATTAATAACGGGTACAAAAATTTAACGCTGGTTACGGTTTGCAGAATAAAGTCCATCTATAGGATTAACTCTTTTTTCATCCTTTCGCCCGATTGATTACTCCTGCACCTTAATGTACTTTGTAATGTGTTTAAATAGGTGATTTTGAAGAAATTCCCTGAACACACGCAAACGTAAAAGCGATAAGTAAATTTTACAGTTATAATAGGTTAATTGAACAGGAGTTTTTCAGTGAAAAATATAAAGAGTACATTAATCCATCTGGCTTTTATAGCCGGTTTTCTAACAATGTCGGTTTTCATAGTCAGTTGTTCGGAATCGACTTCACCGGAAACCGGGCAGGGACAATTAAGAATGATAATGGTTGATGCCCCGGCAGGTTATGATGAAGTTAATATTGTTGTTACAAGAGTTGAAGTACATAGAACTGACGCTGATTCTAACAGTGGCTGGTTTGTAATAAACGATATTACAGCAACTTACGACTTGCTTACATTACGAAACGGTGCAAGTGTAATTCTTGGCAATAACTCACTTGATGCCGGTCATTATTCCCAAATAAGATTATTAATCGGATTAGGAAGCAACATTGTTGTTGATGGGGTTACTTACCCGCTTGAAATTCCAAGCGGTGAACAAACCGGTGTTAAACTAAATCATTCCTTCGAAATTCTATCCGGAACATTATACGAATTGATACTTGATTTTGATGCTGAACGATCTATAGTGCAAACCGGTAACGGACAATATAAACTGAAACCCGTTATCAGAGTTGTCCCGATGATTATTTCCGGTTCCATTTCTGGCACCATAAATCCTGCCGTTGCTGCCGGGTATGTTTACGCAATAAGCGGATCAGATACTGCCGGTACAATAGCTGAACCAATAACAGGTTCATTTAAGTTAATGGCATTGTTGCAAAAAACTTATAGGGTCGAAATATTTTCCGCACTTCCGGTTTACAACGATACTACTATTGCCAATGTGTTTGTTAATGCAGCTCAGAATACTGATTTAGGAACAATTACGTTAAGTGTGAAATAAAAATGAAAATATTAAAAGGAGTTATAGTTATGAAAAATTTTCTGTTGTTCGGTATGGTTTTGTCTTTTATATTATTTACAGCAAAACCAGTTTCAGCGCAGGATAAGGGATTTGGTATGGGGCTTATTTTAGGAGAACCAACCGGTTTAAGTGCAAAACTTTGGACATCACAAAACAATGCGTTCGATTTTGGTCTTGGTGTTGGTCTTGGTGGCGATCGTATTAAATATCAAGGAAACTATGATCGAACCGGACGAATCCATTTTCATATGGATTATCTGTGGCATGCATTTAATGCAATAAGCTCCACTGAACGATTTCCGTTATACTATGGAATCGGCGGCAGGTTTAACTCCGGTGCCGGTTATGATGACTCATTCGGTATAAGAGGAGTCTTTGGTATAGCCTGGTTTCCACGGGCTACACCTATTGATGTATTTTTGGAATTAGTTCCGGTATTTCAGGTTACTCCGCTTACAGGACTTGGAATGAATGCCGGGTTAGGTATAAGATACTTCTTTCAATAAAAGAAAATAATTAGTTAAAATTTATATTCAGAAAGGTTCAAAAATGAAAAAAATAAAATATTTAATTGTGATTGCTGCACTGGCATTGTCCGTAATTCTTTCCGGCTGTGGAGCCAGTAATGCTGTTAAAGGAGGAGTTATAGGAGGAGTTGCAGGTGGAGTAGTCGGCGGAGTTGTCGGCGATCAATTAGGCAATACCACTTTAGGTGTTATTATTGGCGCCGCAGTTGGTGGTACAGCCGGGGTTTTGATTGGTAACCATATGGATAAACAAGCTGAAGAAATAGAAAATGAGATTGATGGTGTAACAGTAGAAAGAGTTGGTGAGGGCATTGCACTCAAATTCGATTCCGGAATTTTATTCGGATTTGATTCTGCAACATTGCAGCCGCAGGCTAAAGAAAATATATATAAGCTTGCCGATATTCTTAAGAAGTATCCTGATTCAAATATTCTTATAGCAGGGCATACTGATTCCGATGGTTCGGAGCAATACAATCAGTCTTTATCCGAACGAAGGGCTAAAGCAGTTTCAGATTATACTAAGCTGCAGGGAGTCAGTTCTTCAAGACTTTCTGTTGTCGGATTAGGTGAAACCGAACCAATTGCGTCAAATGATTCTGAATCCGGAAAGCAGCTTAACAGAAGAGTTGAGATTGCAATATTTGCAAATGAAGATCTTAAAGCGGCAGCTGAAAGAGGTGAACTCTGATTAGTTAATGTTTTTGGAATTGGGCACAATAACTCCGGCGGGAGAGTGCCCTTTCCTTTTAAAAGACTAACTTAAATAATTTCAAGCATAAGTTACCTCTTACATTCACATTCTATAAGTGCGTAATGTTTACGTTTCTTTTCTTTCCACAGATCAATTCTATAAGATATTTTGAACAGTTTTATCCTCGAAATATTCATCAAACCAATACATTACAAATGCAGTCAGATGATAAAAAATTTTAATTGAGAATTTTGTTCATAAGTAATTTTCTGCAGAAAAAAATTAAAAACTGCGTTTGTAGGCTAAAATCCTACAAAATATATCGGTAACATTTACCACAAAGGTAAATAATTACCGCTCCCGGAGTCAGTATGGAAAATAACTTCACGCTTTGCATTATAAGTAAAGAATAATTACGGCAAAGTATTTGAACAATGCTTCAGGTTAAATATCATTTAAACGGAGATTAATGAATGCAGAATATCCAGAGCTTCTTAACAATAGGTGCGATCACTTTAATGTCGATCATCTCATTAAGATTTAATGAAGCGGTCTTACAAAATTCTTCAATAGAAGTTGAGAATAAAGTTTACCTTACAGCATTTTCCCTTGCAGATGATCTTATCGAAGAGATTAAAGAAAAAGCCTTTGATGCAACAACCGTTAATTTTCCAACAACGGATCCGCTTACTTTAACTCATCCTTCAAATTTAGGCGTTGATGATATTGATGTTTATCCGGATTACGATGATGTCGACGATTATAACGGTTATTCGAGAATGATTTCAGCGCCGCACGCTGAAGATTATTTGGTAGACTGCTCTGTTTGGTATGTAAATCCGACGGATCAAAATCAATTCAGCTCAGTGCAAACTTTCTATAAACGTGTGGAAGTCCAGGTTTCAAGTCCATATTTAAAAAACCCCGTTAAATTATCATTCATTTTCACACTGAAGTAAATACTTATGCATGTAATGTTAGATATAATGGGTTCTACAATCATTGCCGGTGTGATAATGCTGTTAATATTTAAACTTAATATATACAGTTTCCATTCACGTTACGCATCAGATTCAGAACTCGAGCTTCAGCAGAATGCGAAAACGCTTGCGGAAATACTAAGTTATGATCTTCGGAAGATAGGTTACGAATATGATGGTAATGCGATAGTACACGCTGATTCCACTAAGTTGTCATACTACTCAGATATAAATGATGATGGTACTCCGAATTTAATTACATATTATGCAGGCGATCCGTCCGAAGTTCCGCAGACAAGCAATCCAAAAGATATCATCCTTTACAGAGTAGTTGATTCCGATACTGGGGGCGGTCCTTCATTAGGATTGGTAAAGGTTAAATTCAGTTATCTGGACAAATCAGGTTATGAGACAGCAGACTCCAGTGCAATTGAATATGTGAGAGCCGAGCTATTTCTGGAGTCGAGAGAAAAAATTCAGGATGAATACAAATTTACATATTGGGAAATGACCATAAATCCGAGGAACTTATAATGGGAAAATCGATCCTGATCACTATACTTGGCTTGTCAATTACCATCGGTGTAATTATTATGAAACTTAACGCAAACTCCAAGGAAGGATTAAAAACTTCGATAGATTATTTTTCTTCAACACAGGCAAGACTTATAGCTAATTCCGGTGTTGAAGTATATCTTGAAAAATTAAGAAGAGATAAATTTTTAACAGGTTCTTTTAACAATAATGAATTGTTTGATGGCAACTATAACCTTTCTATTGCAGGACCGGATGATGATCTGCGGATTATATGCACCGGATACTTCAATGGTGCTGAACATACAACAAGGGTAAAAGCAAAAAGACTTCCTGTTGATCTGCCTCCGGTGTATGGTGCACTTTTCGTTTCATCATCTACAATGGATTTAAATTTAAACGGCAACCTTGAAATAAACGGCAATGATACCAATATCGATGGCTCGGAAGGAAGCGAACCGTCTGTACCGGGTATTGCTGTTGATGATCCTGCAGATAGTGCTTTTATTGTTAATGAATTAAAATCGCAAATATCGGAAGATATTATAGGTGCAGGGGATACACCTAGTGTTAGTACTATTACCGATACAACTGACTGGATGCAATTAACACAGGACCTGATTTTTGCTGCTGATACAACATTGAAAACAGGCTCATATACTACCGGATCAGTATTCGGAACAACTTCAAAACCAATAATTACTTTTGTTAACGGAGATGTTTCTTTCGCTGGTTCCGCAACAGGGTCAGGGATAATGGTAATAAATGGTAATGTGAGTATGAGCGGTAATTTTACATATTTCGGTCTGATAATTGTGTTCGGGCAATCTTCAATTCAGACGCAGATTACCGGTAATGGTGGTATTTACGGAACAACAATTCTGGTTGGTGATCAAATTGATATCCACTCAACCGGTAATGCCTCTTTCTTTTATAGTTCCGAGTCAATAAATAACGCTAAAACAAATCTTAAATCCTCCAGGTTTTTAATTATGAGCTGGTGGGAATAGATATTTTGGGGGAAAATGTAATTGGGGGATTTTTTTATAGGGATGCGATATGATCATTAGCCGTAAAATAAATTTATAGAGATAACTAACTCGATTCTAAACTCCATTGATCAGAGATAGAATAATCAGTGAGCAATTCCTGGTTTATCAATTCAGCCCCTTCAACCTTACCCACTTTTTTCATCACCTTAACAAATTGCTGCTGGGCTTTCTGTTTTTCAAGAATCTTATCTAATTCATCATCAGACAATTCTTTTGTTACTTCATCTGACATATCTTCAAGCGATAAAGTCAAATCAATTTCATGCGGCTGTTCAACCGGCAGTTGATACACTATTTCTTCGGTGACAGATTCATTATTCAAGGCTTCACCGGGTTCATGAACATTTTTAAGATTTCTGCCAAGTTTAATATTTGACATACATAATTCATTTATAAGCTCCGAAGTTACCTTATATAAAATAGTATCATTCATTGCTACCGCACTTGAGTTTCGTTTTGTCGATTTAAGAATTTCAGATTCACCAAAAAAATCATATAGATAACGGCTTATAATCTGTTTAGTTGATGATTCTTTTATTCTTACTTCACCTTGAATAATTAAATAAAGGTATGAGGATTCATCGCCGCCGGAATAAATTATTTCCCCTTCTTTGGCAATATAAAAATCCTTCGAGTTGTAGTACCGCTTAAAAAACTGCTTATCCATTCCCCTGAACATGCTGTTTCTTAATACCGATCTTATGTTATAATCTGAGATCATTTTCGTTCCATATTTTTTGCATAATATCTAACTTCAAATCACACTTAATTATGCAATAATAGTACCGGAAAGGGTATCTTTGTTTCAATGCTCTAGACAGAAAAACTTTACTGAATGTATCTGATTAATGAAAATTTTACATGAAAAATTAACCTTGTAAGACTATTGCCTACAGCATTTATCCTACACTATCTAAACAAATCTTCTGAAATTATAAATTAATATTTTTACATTTGAACATATGTTTGAAAATTTATGAAATCAGATATAAATCACTCACATAATCACAGCCATATTCCAAACTTCAATAAAGCATTTGCAATTGGAATAGCACTTAACGTCATCTATATAATAGTTGAGTTCACATACGGACTTGCCATTAACTCGATGGCACTGATTGCTGATGCCGGACATAATCTTAGTGATGTTTTGGGGTTGTTGTTAGCCTGGATTGCGAGTCATCTTGCACAGTCAATTCCCACCCGTACAAGAACATATGGATTAAGAAAATCTACTATTCTCGCAGCTTTGTTTAATGCTGTTATTTTATTAATTGCAGTGGGAGCAATTACAGTGGAGGCAATAAGAAAATTTGTTGAGCCTGAACCGGTTGCAGGTAATGTAATTATGATTGTTGCCGGAATTGGTGTTTTTATAAACACAATAACCGCTTTGCTTTTTATTGGAGGAAGAAAAAAAGATTTAAATATTAAAGGGGCATTTCTTCATATGGCTGCCGACGCTGCTGTTTCTCTTGGTGTTGTGATTGCAGGATTAACAATTAGTCTGACTAACTGGTATTGGATTGATCCGGTTATTAGTTTAATAATAGTTGTTGTTATCACTGCCGGAACATGGGGACTTTTGAAAGAATCATTTCTTCTTTCAATGGATGCCGTACCAAAAAACATTGATGTTGACGCCGTAATGAATTATCTGAAATCCATAAAAGGAGTAACAGAAGTTCATGATCTTCACATCTGGGCGATGAGTACAACAGAAACAGCTTTAACAGCTCATCTTGTTATGCCGCAATCACATAACGATGATTTATTTCTTAAACGTGTATGCTCTCAACTTCATGAAAAATTCGGTATTGAGCATTCAACTATTCAAATTGAAAAAAATGCTCAGAACAGCAATTGCGAGATTGATAAAGTATAAACAGAGTTTTATTCATAAGTCATCTCTTCAAGAAAGAATGAAGGATCAGCATAACGCAATCCTACGCTTTGAGTTTCAAAATTTTTTGTTTCACCGGGTTCAAGTCTGTCGATTTTTGCTTCAACAGGTTGTGCATCCATTTTGTACTTCAGAACAATATTGGTTACGGCTTTATCACTTATATTTTTTACAGTGCCTTTTACCGAACCGCGTCTGCTTGGACTGATTGCCGGAGCATCCGCATCCATTGAATGCGCAGTTGAAAGAGATTTTTCAGCTTTTACTTCCAGAACCGGTTTTTCCTTTATCAGGTATTCGTAAGCAAAATAACCTGCGGCAACTACCAGTAAGAAAATCAAAAACTTTTTCATTTTTACCTCGATTAAATGTTATTACAAATCATTTACTGATAAATTAAACAATTTATTCTATTCAAAACCAATAATAATAAGTTTGATATTTTAATGAATCAGGACATCTTAACAATCTCTTAACAATATATTAACCATTGCTTAACCTGCATTCTGTCAAAACTTTTTATTTTTGTGCAGTGAATTTATCGAGGAAATATGATCAAATTATTTGAGAAACGGGCTGTTACATTTATAAATTTTATTTCACCTGTCCTTATGGCAATTTCAATATTTTTAACATTAATAGTGATGCATTTTATGCTTGGTAATTTTGATTCACAATCAATTGCTTTATTTATTTTCAGTGTTGCCGGAGTTATTTTTTCCACTGCTTTTATTTATGCTAAATTAAAAGATAGAATGCATAGAAGAAAAATTTCTCAACTTACAGTATTTGAATCCTGAACAGAATATTAAGTTCAGTTGTATTAACTTCAAATATCCTGCCTTAGAACCTCCGTTCGTTAATATATTTTGCCTGTTATATAAATACCCTGATTTATTTCTCTAGTATTGATAATTTTACAATACATTTATTTAAATATAAGATTCAATTACGGAGGTTGAAATGCGGCTGTATAATATATTCTTTATTTCTTCGATTCTGTTTGCAGTAACACCGGCTTACTCTTCAGATCAAAAAGAATTTAAGATAGATTATGAAAAGTACACTTTAAAGAACGGACTTCAGGTAGTTTTGCACGAAGATAAGTCTGATCCTATAACTGCGGTTGCAATTCAATATCACGTTGGTTCCAATCGCGAAGTTACAGGCAGAACCGGGTTTGCTCATTTGTTTGAGCATATGATGTTCCAGGAATCGCAGCACGTCGGTCAGGATCAGTTCTTTAAAAAAATTCAGAATGCAGGAGGAACATTGAACGGCGGAACATGGAAAGACGGAACTATTTATTTCCAGGTTGTTCCCAACAATGCTCTTGAAATGGTCTTGTGGATGGAAGCAGACAGGATGGGGTTTTTATTGAGCACAGTTACGCAGGAAGCTTTCATCAATCAGCAGGAGGTTGTGCAGAATGAAAAACGCCAAAGTTATGATAATCAGCCCTATGGACATACAAGAAGTGTGATTGATAAATTAGTTTATCCTGAAAACCATCCATATCATTGGCAGGTTATTGGTTCACTTGATGATCTGCGAAATGCAACTCTTGAAGATATCAGAGATTTTTATTCAAAGTGGTATGGACCAAATAATGCTACTATTGTAGTTGCAGGAGATTTTGATAAAGAGAAGGTAAAGGACTGGATAGAAAAATATTTTGGTGAGATCAAATCGTCGGGGACAATTACAGATTTGGCTCCAATGCCTGTACAGCTTAGTGAAACCAAAAGAGCTTTCCACGAGGATAATTTTGCTCAATCACCTGAGTTGAATATGGTGTTTCCAAGTGTTGAACAATATCATAAAGATTCTTACGCCCTGTCATTGTTCGGCGAACTTTTTGCAGTTGGTAAAAAAGCACCACTTTACAAAGTTATAGTTGAAGAGAAAAAACTTGCTCCATCTGTTATGGTATTTCAAAGCAGCGGCGAAATAGCAGGAGTATTCCAGATGAGGATCAGAACTTTCCCGGCAGTTAATCTGACTGATGTTGAAAAAGCTATTTTCGAAGCATTTGAAAAATTTGAAATTGAAAGTTTCACTGATGAAGATCTCGATAGGGTTAAGGCAAGAACAGAAACCAATTTCTATAACGGTATTTCCAGTGTGCTCGGCAAATCATTTCAGCTTGCTCAGTATAATGAGTTTGCAGGTTCACCGGATTTTATAACACGCGATTTACAAAATCGGCTTGCAGTTACAAAAGATGATATTCTGAGAGTGTATGAAAATTATATAAAGAATAAACAATATGTGCTCACAAGCTTTGTACCAAAAAGTAAGTCAGATCTTACTGCAGAAAACTCTGAACGATTTCCTGTTGAAGAAGAAACAATTGAAGAACAGGAGGCTGCTAATCTGAATTTAAAATCTGTTAAAGTTGATTTTAATGTAGAAAAAATTCCTTCATCATTTGATAGAAGTGTTCAACCGGAATTCGGACCCGATCCTTTGTTAAAGCTTCCTGATATTTGGGATGCAAATCTTAAAAACGGAATAAAAATATTGGGTATCGAACATACTGAGCTGCCCCTGGTTGAGTTTTCAATCACCTTGAAAGGCGGTAAACAGCTTGATGAATTAAAAAAAGTAGGGGTCGCAAATCTTGTCAGCAGTTTAATGATGGAAGGTACAAAGAATAAAACACCTCTTGATCTTCAGGAAGAAATTCAAAAACTCGGATCAAGAATTTCTATGTATACAACCAATGAATCAATAATAATTCAGGCGAATTGCTTATCATCAAAATTAAACGAGACTTTTGATCTTGTAAAAGAAATATTATTTGAACCAAGATGGGATGAAACCGAATTTGAAAGGATTAAAAAACAGACAATTGAAGGAATAAATCGTAGTAAAGCCAATCCATCATCAATAGCTTCTACAGTATTCAATAAACTTATATATGGTGATAACCATATACTTGCGTATGAAACTGTGGGAAGTATCGAATCGGTTGAACGAATTTCAATTGATGATCTTAAAGATTTTTATGATAACTATTTTTCTGCTTCTGCTGCAAGTATTGCCATAACTGGTAATATTACAGAAAAGAATGCAATAAAGATGTTTGAATCGCTGAATGACTGGGAAGGAAAAGAGTTTATGATTCCGGAATATCACGTTCCCGATATGCCTTCAAGTCCTGTTGTTTATTTTATTGATATTCCTGATTCAAAACAGTCAGAGTTAAGACTTGGTCATATCGGACTTGCTTATACACATCCGGACTATTATAAGACCACTGTAATGAATTACAAGCTCGGCGGCAGTTTCAGCGGAGTAGTTAATCTAATTCTTCGTGAAGAAAAAGGATTCACATATGGTGCAAGGACAAACTTTACAGGAGCTAATTTGCCGGGAGTATTTCTCGGATCATCCAGTGTTCAGTCCAACGCAACTTTTGAATCAGTTAAAATTTTCTATGATGAATTTAATAAGTACCGCAGCGGAATAGATGCAAGTGATCTTCAATTCACAAAAAATGCACTAGTTAAGTCAAATGCGCTGCGGTTTGAAACCATAGGGGCATTACGCGGAATGCTTCATACTATAGCAAATTATAACCTGCCCTATGATTATATAAAAAAGGAAGAGGAGCAGATTATAAATATGACTCTTGATGAACATAAAATGCTGGCGAAGAAATATATACAGCCGGATAAAATGATTTACCTTATTGTCGGGGATGCAAAAACCCAGCTTGAGCCATTAAAGGATCTCGGGTTCGGAGAGCCTGTGTTATTGGACAAAGAAGGTAATAAAATAAAATCTATGTAGTATATAAAATTTTTTTTTGAACACGCCGCTGTTGCGCAAATAAATCCACTGGCGTGTTCTTACAATATTATACTGGGATTGAATAAACAATAAATTCATGCTGAATAATTGAAACTGAGGTTATAACTGCTTAAATTTCAAGCGGTTAAAGTTTATTTACTTTGAAAGTGCGTACAAATGAAAGAATTTTTTAGCGTACTTGAAGTTGCAAAACTTCTTAATCTCAGCCGTTCAGCGGTTTTATATCATATTAAAGCCGGCAATCTGAAAGCCACACAGGTTGGTAAGATCCATATTATTTCCAAAGAAGATTTTGGCGAATTCCTTAAGGAACATAAATCTGGTAAGAAGCATAAAAAATTGAACCAGACGAGGCTGGAGTTCTAACTACATTTATAAACCAACCATCAAAGTCCTTCACATTCATCAACAATTTACACCAGACAAACAAACTTGCTTCTCTCAATTTAATTAATAACTTTAAAATAGATTATTTCAAAAATATAAATGAGGCGTTTCGTGGGGTAACTGTTCTAAATATTGTTAAGCATTCTATTTTAAGTTTGGCACGATTGTTTACTCTCTCTCTCTCTCTGGGGCGGGAAAATGAGAGTGAAATTATTGTGCCCGCTTCTTATTCTTCCCTATGAAACTTTTCGGTTTTTATTTTTATTACAATTCAACTCTTGCTCATTTAAAAATGAGCTATCAAAAATTCGCATTAAATTTTACCCGACCGGTTTTACATAGTTTAGAAAAAATAAAAATATTTCTTTCCCTAAGATTATTAACATAGGATACAAGATGAGAGCATTAGTATTTATTTCATTCGTTCTATTATTAACAAGTTTAGTTTTTGCACAAGAGTACAAACCAAACAACACCTTTAATAAAGCAGCAGAGTTACAAAAATTTGTTGAACAAGGAGGTAAATGTGAAGAACTTTCTCCAAACGTTTACAGGCTAACACACAGAACAGGCGAAAGCAGAACGTTTAACCTTAACCCAAAAGAAAACGCACATAAAAATAGCAACCCTGATGATACAACAATTATAAATATGTGGGAAATAGATACTGCCAAATACAGCAGTAAATTTACTTTTTGGCAAAGAGTTGAAATAAATAATGAATATTTCTTTACTCCACCATTTGTAGATGATTTAAATAGAAATGGCAGACCTGAAATTTATGGGAAGCATCATTCTTCTTTCCCTGGTTCCGGTCCTGTTGAGATTTATGAAAGAAATAATGTCGGTATATTTGAATCCATCTATGTTTATCCTGATTCTTCCACTTTATCTGTACAGGCAATGGGTGAAATACATGGCAGTGGCGAAAAGGAAATTTTTATAAACTATAGAGGTGATACTATCCCACAATATGTTGTATATAGAAGTGATTCAATAGGTGCTTTGCCAACTACACTTGACTTCTTCTTTTACTATCAAGCCGAAGGTCAGATAAACCACGCTACTTTTAGTGATTTTGATAATAATGGAATAACTGATGCTGCATTTATAAATGGTTTTAGTGAAATTATTATCAGCGAGTTTAAAGACAGCATTAATAATTTTGCCACAGTGTTTGAACATGTGGTTGTTGGTAACCCTCTTTCGGGGTTTGCTATTGGAGATTTTGATGAAGATGGTAAAACAGAACTGATTGTAGGTTCAGCACAAGATACCCTTTACTCTATTGAAGCATTCAAAGAGAATTTATATGAATTGAACTGGAAAGGTAATTTTTCCACTTTTAATGCTTATATGAAAACCACAACACAAGATATTGATGGAAATGGAAGACCAGAATTCTGGATTGGCGGGCAGGATTTTCAGGAAGGCATTACTCGTTTAGAATGTTATGAAGCAACAGGTGATAACAATTATGAACCTGTTGCAATGATTGAATTAAGATATATTAATTCACTTTACACTTTCTACCTGCAAGCTAATGACCTTGACGGAGATGGAAAAGAAGAATTGATTATATCTGTTGCAAATGTTATCCTGATATTAAAGTTCACAGGCTCGCCGAATACTCATGAGTATGAGATTCATTATGTAAAAATTGGAGATGCCACCGAACCGACTGCCGAGTTCCAGCCATTAACTACTGCTGATCTGGATGGAGATGGAAAGGTTGATATTTTATTGCCCTTCCAAAAATCTGAAAATGGGCAGGCAGTCAACTTTAGCTACATACTAAAACAAAATGGAACTGTAGGCGTTGAGCCTTTTAATACTCAGCCAACAAGTTTTGATGTTTATATAAAAAGTTACCCTGTTCCATTCAATTCAACATTATCAGTAAGATTTTCAATAGCAAAAGAAGGCTTTGCAAAAATAAAAGTTTATAACTCATTAGGGAAAGAAATAAAAACACTGTTAGAAGAAGCACTATCTCCCGGAGAATATAATTTTCAATGGGAAGCAAAAGACAAATACGGTAGCCCGCTTCCAAGCGGAATCTACTTTATTTCACTCCAGACAGATAATGTCTTTAAAACAACTAAAACAATTCTTTTAAAATAAATCGGAGAAAGAAAAATGAAACCTTTTTTAATCCTTATTCTGTTCTGCTTTTCAGCAGTAATAATAGCGCAGAATCCTAATTGGACATCAGTTAAGGAAACCAACATTAATGTTGGTTCAGCTTTATCATTCGATATATTCACTAACCAGGATGGTAATCATATTATCGTTCAGACAAGTGATAGTTTGAAGTATTACAAAATGAATTTAAATGGACAGGCGGGTTCACCTATTACGCTTGAAAGTGTTTCTGTTGTTTCGCCAAGTATAACCGGAGATGGAACAAGACTTTATGTAGTTTACAGAAGAAGCAGTGAAACAACTATAAGAGCTAAATATAGTACGAACGGTGGGAGTAGTTGGTTAAATTTATCTAATACTCTTACTAATCAATCTGCAAGTTCCATTGAATCGGTTATGTCAAATAATAATATTCATATTACATTTCAAGTAGGTAGTTCTGTTTATTATAGTAGAAAGTACGCTCTTGATGGAACTGCTTGGACTACACCTTTTACAGTTTCCAATACCGAGACAGCCTCAGTACCAAGAATAGCAGCCTGGACAAACGGTAGTGCTGATGAAGTATTTTTTGTTTTTAAAACTTCTTCTACTGCCGGTAAATGGCGTATGTATAATGTGGTAGCAAATCAATGGAGTGACATTTTCAATGGATATAGCGTTAGTCCTCAAGACCTTATGACATCAGGTCCCGCAGGTCTTACGGCTGGTAGCAACTATGTGCGTTATCATTACTATCGTTGGACATTTAACACACCATATTTTTCATATCGGGAATTCAATAAAAATGGTTCTTTGATAACTGATTATTTCCCGGATGTTAATTATACAACAAAGGTGTTTAATACCGTTACTCAGAATGGAACTGGTCATACTGCATATTGGTATAACTGGCAATGGATTGAGGGTGGTTCAGAAGATTTTGAGCAGGGAATATGGCGTAGTAAAAATTCCGGCACAACTTATTATCCTAAAGATTTAGTGTATTGGAATGTATATCAGGAACCAGTTTACGATCCGCCTGTAAACCTATCGTCAGCCGGCAATGAAGTTCATGTTATCTGGAAAGATAATCTGGGATTAAACAATGGAAATCATTTAAGATATAAGTATGATGATCTTGCCCCGCTTGCACCTCAGAATTATGCAGTGTCAGTTTATCAGTCGGGAAATAATAAGTATCCTAAACTTAGCTGGACATTGAACAATGAACCTGATGTAAAAGCTAATACACAAAATGCCTATAAATTAGAAAGAAGAACAAGAAATTCAAGGTTTGAGGCTTGGTCAGCCTGGTCGAATATTGCAAATCTTGGTGGCACAGTATCAACTTATATTGACTATACAATAAATACTGCCGGTGGAGGTGATAAAGAAGCTGAATACAGGATAACAGCAATAGACATTGAAAATAACCAGTCACCACAGCAAAGTGTGATAATAATTTATGGTATGGGTGGACTTGATAAGATAAGCTCAATTGGTAATGTTATTGAATATGAACTAAATCAAAATTATCCAAACCCATTTAATCCATCAACAAAAATTTCTTATTCAATAAAAGAAGATGGATTTGTAACACTAAAGGTTTATGACATTCTTGGAGTTGAAATTGCTACTCTTGTCAATGAACCAAAAACGGCAGGAAGTTATGAAGCAGATTTCAATGCAGCATATCTTCCAAGCGGAATATACATTTACAAACTGCAATCCGGATCGTTCACGGATGTGAAGAAAATGCTGTTAACCAAATAAGTTTCAGGGGAGAGATGACATTCATTAAACTAATGTCATCTCTCATTTATCTAAAACTAAGATTAATCATTGTACTTTTTCCAGAATTTATTTTTCTCATTCGATAACCAATCATTCCCATTTATCAACTATTCCTAAGTGACATATAAACTTGCTTATCTCATTTTAATTAATAACTTTATATAAGATCATTTTAATATTATAAATGAGGACCTCGTGGGGTAACTGTTCTAAATATTTTTAAGCCTTTCAATTTTAGTTTGGCACGATTGTTTACTCTCTCTCTCTCTGGGGCGAAAAGATGAGCCTGTTTCCTTGGAAAGTGAAATTATTGTGCCCGTTTCTTATTCTTCTCTATGAAACATTTCAGTTTTTATTTTTATTCCATTACTCTACCTGCTCATTTAATATTGAGCTCTTACATTTTAATATTCGCTTCTATCCGACCGGTTTTATATGAATTAGTTAATTGTACTACTAGGTAATGGTTAATCAATTAACAAATTCTCTAATATTATTTAAGGAAATAAAAATGAAAAAAATATTTATAATTATAATGTTTATTTTTGCATATACAATAACTAATGCCCAACAGGAATTGTATGAAGGTGAAATTAGCTTTAGAGTTCTTAATAACATCAGTTATTCGAATGTTACAATTCAAATGGAATTAATAAATTCACTTTGCTGGAATGCGAATGGTGATCCGGGGTATGAAGATGTACACGATTTAACTACCCTATTCGGTGGGGGTTCCGTTAGTTTACCAGATCCGATTCAGCAAGAAGGATTGATAGAATTTCTAGGTTGCTGGGAAACTACTTCTTCCCAGTACTATAGAACATTTGGTTTGGGTTTATATAAGTTTACCGCAAAGGTAAACGGAGTTACTAAAGATCAAACAACAATTGATTACAGAACTTCTTCATTGCAAGAAAGATTCCGTTGCCCCGGTGATTGCGATCCGGAGGATGAGGGAGAAAGTCTGACCGGTGATCTGAGAATTGACTTCGATGTTAGTACCGGAAAATTTTATTATCCAAATACACAAAATGAGTTTCCAACAAATACAACATTTTGGGCTTTAAAATTCTGGGTATTTGACAATAAAAGTAATCTGGAACCATTGCCGCCTGAAAATTTTCAATTAACATCGTCGGGAGGTCATCCTTATTTGAGTTGGAATCAATCAACCAATACACAGGATTATTGGACCGGTTATGCTATTTACAGAAGTGTTGTAACCGGATGCAATTCACCAGCAGGGTCATTCACTAAAATTGCTACGGTATCTAAATACACCAATAGCTACACAGATTATGATTTTTCTGTAGGTGGACCTATGACCGCTTATTACAAAGTTGCTTCAGTCAATTATCAGCGTGAATCAGAATTCACTACGACAAAAAATATTTGTGTTGGATTGAACAAAGAGTCGATTATAGAAGAGAGCTATGACTTCTCACTTGAACAAAATTATCCGAATCCGTTTAATCCACTTACAAATATCGAATTCTCGATAAAAGATAACTCTTTTGTGAGCTTGAGAATTTTTGATTTGTTAGGCAGGGAGGTTGAAGTTCTGGTCGATGAAGTATTAAATGCCGGAAACCACAAAATTCAGTTTAATGGCAGTAAACTTGAATCCGGAATTTATTTTTACGAAATTTTTACTGGTGATTTTAGAGATGTAAAAAAACTAATTCTAATTAAATAGAATTTAGGTTTAATTGTTAATATAAGCGGTCAAAGTGTTGACCGCTTTTATAAATAAAAATTGAATGGAATTAAGATGAAACGATTAATATTCATTTCGTTGATTTTTTTATATCCGGAAGTAATAATGTCTCAACAGCAGCAGCATATACCCTGGCCTTCACTTGCTGATTCCCCCTGGCCAAATTCCAGGGGTGACGCACAGGCAACCGGCAGATCAAAGTTTGTGGGTCCAAGAACACCGAACGTACATTGGCGAAAAGATATGCCCCTTGGTATTTTAAATGGTCCGGTGATAGGCTATAACAATGAATTGTTTGTTGGTACAAGAGCAGCAAATACCAGTGGTGCTGGTGTGAATTATTTTTATTCAATGGATAAAAACGGCAATAATATATGGACATATAACACACACGGCTGGCGGGCAAATCTTGCCGGTCCAACAATTGGAAATGACGGCACAATTTATTTTCAATCATTAGGAAGCGGAGCCGCAGGCAGCGGAGGATTATATGCATTAAATCCTGACGGTTCATTTAAGTGGAACAATACAAAATTTCTGGCACTTGGCTCAACCAGATTTGTGTCCATAGCAAAAAATTTTAATTTGATAGTAGCAGGGTTTGATACATTATATTTAGTTGAGTCCCAAAATGGTATTGTCTTAGATTCAGTACAGGTGCCAAATCTTGCTGAAGATAATATAGTTTTTTCCACGGCTGGCGATACAATCTATTTTTTTACAGGTAGACTTGGCACCGAGGATCCTCAAAGGTTAAACGCTTATTCAGTAAATGGTGAACATTTATGGTCTGTAGATTCTCATTTGGGTTCACATAATCAGGGTGTGCCATTAGTTGATAATTCAAACAGAATATATATTTATGCGGCTGAGCCAGGATTGAAAGGCTTGTATAACTTCAATCCGGATGGAACACTGAATTGGCAATACCAATTGGATAGTAACGAAATTTACTCTAATCATTCTTCTCCAACAATTGATGCAAATGGAAACATAATACTTTCATCTGCTAAATTTTTTGAACCCGCTTTTTCAGACAGCGGATATATTACCTCTCTTGATTATTCTGGCAACGTAAACTGGCAGACAAATATTGGTCATTATTGGGATGATGGGGCATTCATAAATTCTGGTCTTGTCTGCGATGCAGAAGGAAAGATATACTGCGGTTCGAGCTTAGGAGCTAATACAAACTTCTGGTGCCTTGACAGTAATGGAACAATACTATGGAAATTAGACCTTGAAGGATACGAATATGATACCTCACCAGCAATAAACTCTGAAGGAACACTTTATATAGGTACACATTTCGCCTCACTTTATCAAGAACATCAGAGAAATCTCATCGCAATTAATGATAATCCGGTATCTGTGGAGGATGACTATGAGGAAATGACATTCCGGCTTTACCAGAATTTTCCTAATCCCTTTAATCCTGAAACCCACATTGATTTTATGCTTATGGAAAGTTCAAATGTTAGATTGACAGTTTATAATGTGTTAGGGCAAGAAGTAAAAAAAATTGTTAATGAAGAAATGATACCAGGATATTATTCAAGAATATTCGATGGCAGGGATTTACCAAGCGGAATATATTTTTATGAATTGGTTAAAGATAAAGTAAGAATAACGAAGAAGATGATATTGCTCAGATAAGGCAGATTTCAATTTATTTAATCTTCCAAGTGGAATGTACATTTACAAACTGCAATCCGGATCGTTCACGGATGTGAAGAAAATGCTGTTAACCAAATAAGTTTCAGGGGAGAGATGACATTCATTAAACTAATGTCATCTCTCATTTATTCAAAACTCAGATTAATCATTGTAGCTTTTCAAAAATTTTTTCTTGTACTCCATCAACTCCTCCTTGCCCACTCCTGCAATTTTCTTTATGCAATAACAATAAGCATCCGCAATTAGTATTTCCAGGTTTTCATTAACTGAATAAAAATTGTTTATTGTCTTCACAACAACATCCAGATTAAATGACTTTAGCTTCATATCTTCCTGAAGATTTTGCAGTTCTTTTCTGCAATCGCTTAGATAATCTTTATTCTCTGCAATTCTTATAATTTTATACCTCTCCAGCATACCGCTCAGAAAATCCTGCTTAGGATCACCATAGGGAACAGGACTGCTGAGTGAATGCCAGTAATATCCATTCTGCGTTTCAACTTCCTGATCCTGCTGTGCAGCAATCGGGAAGCTGTAAATCATTATTGCAAATAATATAACAAGTTTCATCTTAAACCATCATTCTGTTTTTTCTGATTCTTCCGGTGTTTCTTCAAAAGATTCAAGCAGAACTTCAAAATGTTTTAACAGACTTTCAACATCATTCTTTATCCACTGCTCATCTTTTTCTGTCAGCTCAATATCAACCATACGGAGAATTTCATATCTTATTTGCAGAGAGATAACATTATTATTTATAAATACCTTTGAGTTCCTGGTAACCGTAGTCTTTTGTACAGTGCCGAGCACATTTGTATAAAAATTTTTGTTTTCAAAAATGGGACTTTGCTTAATGATATTTTCAATTACCTCCGGAGCCACAACACCTGAAATTTCATAAATTGCAGTACAGTAAGTAACCATATCCTTCAAACTGCCGCTTAAAACAACTTTCTTTTTCATCTCATAACTTTCTGTTTAGTTTTACAAAAAATAGCAATAATTAAATCAAATGTTGGGATAATAATTTATTTACATTGTTTGGGTTAAAGCGTAATTTGAATATAAAATTACCGGAGACTTTAATGGAAACTGCAAACCTGGTACCGCTTCCTTCTTATATTGAATATCCTTTGCAGGAAATGAGATCAAGAGCAAAAACTTACCACGAAGACCTTTTACGCAGAAGAACGGTTCGTGAATTTTCGGATAGAAAAGTGCCGAAGGATATTATTGAGCTTTGCATAAAAGCAGCCGGTACAGCACCAAGCGGGGCAAACAAACAGCCATGGCACTTTGTTGCTGTAAGTGATCCGTTATTAAAGAATAAAATAAGAGTTGCAGCTGAAGAGGAAGAAAGGGAATTCTATTCCGGCAGGGCGCCTAAAGAATGGCTGGATGCTGTTTCACCTTTCGGTACAGATGAACATAAACCTTTTCTTGAAAAAGCTCCTTACATTATTGCGGTTTTTGCCAAATCTTACGACGCAGTACCCGATGGTAAAAAATTAAAAAACTATTATGTTCAGGAATCTGTTGGAATTGCAACCGGAATATTAATATCTGCAATACATAATGCCGGACTTGTAAGTCTTACTCATACTCCCAGTCCAATGAACTTTTTAAATCAGATTCTCGGCAGACCGGAGAACGAAAGACCTTACCTGATATTGGTTGTTGGTTATCCGGCTGAAGATGCTATGGTGCCAGAGATAACAAAAAAAACAGTTAAGGAGATAGCTACTTTTTTATAGAAAAATTTATTCATCCGTTTCACCATCTAAGAACCAGATTGCTTTATCAACGGAAGCATGATCACCGGTAATAACAAGAGTATCGTTTACAAGTAATTTTTCTTTTGCTGATGGATTTGAAATAGTTCTGCCATTTCTTACAATTGCAATTATAGTCGCATCGGTTTCTGCACGCAGATTAATTTCGCTAAGTTCTTTTCCAACATATGGATTATCTCCATTAATATAATATGTTTCAGTAATTCCGGCAGCCAATATTTCATCCAGATGAATAAATGATGAAGGCTCTTTTTCTTCTTTCCTGAGAAGTTTATAAGATTCATTTCTTATAATAGCCACCTGCTTCATAATTATGTTTAACGGGATGTGATATTTTTCCAAAACTTTTCTGAAAATTTCAAGCGAGGTTTCAAATTCTTCAGGTATTATTGCATCGGCACCGAGTTTAGCAAGCTCTTCAATTTCATTTACATATCTTGTTCTTACAACAGTGTAGATATGAGGATTTATCTTTTTGGCAAGCTGTAATGCTCTCCTGGTTATACCAGGATCGGATATTGCAAAGACTAATACTTTAGCTTCTGTAATATTAACCTGCCGGAGAATATCAATTTTACTTACATCACCAAAAATAATCTTCTCACCTTTTAGCTTTTCGGTTCTTACAGTATCAGGATTCATTTCAATAACTCTGTAGTTAATTCCGGTTTCTTTTAACACACGTGTTAAGTTTCTCCCGTTTAAACCGAACCCGGCCACAATAACATGTCCTTTCAATTGCTGCACATCAGTTTCAATTTTCTTTTCTTTGAGATTCATTAAAGAAGCATTAAAACCAATCATTGGAGTCAGTTTAAAAAGAAACGGAGTTAAAATCATAGTAAATATAGATGATGCAAGGAATACATTATAATAGTTTTCATCCATAAGATTAAAATTGTTACCTGCCTGAGCTAATATAAAAGCGAACTCACCAACCTGGGCAAGAATTATTCCCGATACAATTGCAACCCTTAACGGATATTTCATAAAAAATATTATAGAACCGATTATCGATGCTTTGAATAAGAGCAGCCCTGCAGAAAATGCAATTATTGCAAGTGGATATTCAAGAACAAATTCTATATTGAGAAGCAAACCGATTGAAACGAAAAAAATGCTGTTGAATGCATCACGTAACGGATGTATATCTGAAATTATCTGGAAATTAAATTCAGATTCAGCAAGTATTAAACCTGC
>JAWOIK010000339.1:0-6940 GCA_046484705.1 Ignavibacteriaceae bacterium
GGACAAAATGTTCAGAATACTTTTATAGGATTTGGTACAAACAATCTTCCTGTTACTGCAGGCGTAAGATTTACAGCTTCGGAAGATATGCAGCTTGCTAACATAGATGCATTATACAGATCTGAATTAAATTCCGATTCTGTTCTTATAAGAGTATGGGCAGCAGGTACTACAACAACTGCTCCCGGTGAATTGCTGTACAGCAAAAATTTTGCAGGAATAAATTATATAGTACCCGGTGAGGGCGGAGCCTACATAACACTTCCATTGGGTGAAGATGCTCCTGCGTTTCTTACCGGTTCGGATTTCTGGGTAAGTATAACATTCTCCTCAGAAATTCAATATCCTATGGGTGCACATAACTCACCGCTTACCAATCCGGGTAGAAGTTTTATCTCCGGCGATGATGGTGTTTCATGGTCACCTCTTGTCATCACGACTGAAAGGGCATGGTTATTAAGGGTTGTGGGTATTCCTTACGAAGAACCAATTCCTCCATATCTAACTCTTTGGGAACGTTCAGATGCTAACAGTACGATGCCTTCATGGTTTGGTGCAACTACTGAACGCGGAATATCATACGGTGTAACATCAGATGGAAACAGAGCAAATAACTCCAGGTTATTTGTTGTTAGCAGAAGTTCCGGCATTGCAGTTAAAATACTTGATGCTGAAACAGGTGTTGATATTGGCGATTTAAACACCACCGGAATTGCAGGCGGATTGCTGCCATTAAATGATGTTGGTGTAACCACCGATGGAAAAATATTGGCATGTAATGTTGCCACTTCAGGCTTTACAGTTTATATGTGGGATAACGAAACATCTGTTCCAACTGTTGCTCTTACTTACAATTCTGCAAACAGAATAGGGGACAAGTTTACAGTTGTTGGTGATTTTGCAGCAGGTACAGCACAGATCTGGGCAGCCAGTGCTACTACAGGAGTACCTCTTGTTTATAAATGGACAATGTCGGGTGGAACATTCGATCCAACACCACTGGTAATTACACTCAGTGATAACGTTGCAGGCGGAATCGCATCTGCTTCTGTTGGTCCATTAGCGAATGGCGATTTCTACTGGAATGCGACCGGACAGAATGCACGTAAATATCAGGCAGACGGAACTTTAATTGGTATCATTCCAACTTTGGTTGTTCCGGTTGGAAGCAATGCTATCCGTTATCTTGGTACCGAAGGTCCTGATGAATACGTAGCAACTTATGCATTTGGCGCTGACAATGAGAATCTCCGTATTATGGAAGTACCTGCCGGAAACCCGGTTGATGCAGTTCTTTATGCTGTAACTCCTTCACTGGGTACTAATTCTGCATCCGGTAACGGTGATGTAACTTTCAAAATAAATTCAGATTATACAGCTAATGTATTTGTTCTTTCTGCCAATAATGGCATTGGAGCATATAGAACCACTTCAACAGTTCCGGTTGAGTTGACAAACTTCGCTGTAAATGTAGTTGATCGAAATGTAACGCTTAACTGGTCAACTGCTTCAGAAACCAACAGTATGGGATTTGAAGTTGAACGAAAACTATCTAACGATTTCCTCTGGGAAAAAATCGGATTCATTAGATCTGCAGGCAATACCACTCAAACACAGAATTACACCTATGTTGATTCTAAACTTGAGAGCGGTACTTTTGAATACAGATTAAAGATGATCGATTTCGATGGTTCATTCAGCTACAGCATAATTGTTGAAGCTGAAATTGGAACACCTATGACATTTGCTTTAAGCCAGAACTATCCAAATCCTTTCAATCCAAGCACACGCATTGATTACCAGGTTCCATTCAATGCTAATGTTCAGATTGAACTGTACAGTATAACCGGCGAAAGAGTTGCAACATTGGTTAATACAGAACTTTCTGCAGGATTCTATTCTACTGAAATCGATGCTGCAGCATTAAGATTAGCTTCAGGTGTATATCTTTACAGAATGATCTCTACTGATATACAGGGAAGTAAATTTGTTGATACTAAGAAGATGGTTCTGCTGAAGTAAAATCAGCTTAATTGTCGCGTACATCTTCAAACCCCGCTTTTACGGCGGGGTTTTTTTTTATTGAAACATTTTAACTTTTTCTTCTTGACATTCAAATAAATCTTTTTTATGTTTAATCAGACTTAAAAATCTGATTATGATTTCCCCAATAATGAATTAAGTCTGAACATATAATTTTGTGCCCAATAGGGAATTGAAATTGTTCTAAAATATTATCAGACTAAAAAGTCTTATTATAAAAATTATAAAGAAAGGAAAAGAAGTGATGAACAGAAGTAAAGTAGTACTTATCTACTTAACACTATTAATAAGTTTAGTGGGATTTTTATTTTGGGGTTGTGGCGATTCTGAAGGACAGGATCCCTCACGTTTTTCAAATCAGAAAACTGAAGTTAACACAACTGTTAGTTCCGATCTTTCCGAATTTGAAACCAAAAATGGTATCGGTCCCATAAAACAAATAATGGAATTGAGTTCACTCGATCCGGCGCTTGCAAAAGAAGGTGAAAAAATATTTGATTCAAAATGCGCAGCCTGCCATAAACTGGATGAGAGATATGTTGGCCCGGCACAAAGAGATGTACTTGAAAGAAGAACCCCGGAATTTGTAATGAATATGATGTTGAACCCTGAAGAAATGTATCAGAAGCATCCGGAGATAAAAAAATTACTCGGCGAATACATGACTCAAATGCCAAATCAGAATCTTACAGTAAGCGATGCTCGTTCCATACTGGAATATTTCAGAAAAGTAAAAGATGAGAAATAAAAAATTATTATCCATTTATTAAAAGGAATGCAGCAATGAAATTAATTTTTCAAAAAAAATACATACTGGCTTTTATTATAATTATTGCAGCTTCAGTTTTTTATGCCGGTTGTGATCAGTCAAAAAGCACATTAACAGGCGATGCATCATCACAGGTTTATGTTGCGCCCGGAAATTATGATGAATTTTATTCATTCATGTCAGGCGGCTTCAGCGGGCAGTTAACAGTTTACGGTTTGCCTTCGGGACGTAAGTTCAAAGTTATCTCGGTATTCGCTCAAAATCCTGAAACAGGATGGGGATATTCAGAAGAAACAAAAGGCATGCTTAACACCTCATATGGATTTGTACCCTGGGATGATGCGCATCATCCACAGCTTTCAAAAACAGATGGTATGGCAGATGGCAGATTCGTATTTATAAATGGTAATAATACACCGAGAATTGCCAAGATTGACTTGAAAGAGTTTGAAACTACTGAGATAATTGAATTACCAAACTCAGGTGGTAATCACGCAAGCCCATTCGTTACTGAAAATACAGAATATATAATTGCATCAACAAGATTTAGTGTTCCCATTCCGCAACAGGATGTTCCGATTTCATCATATAAAGAAAACTTCAGCGGATCAATTAGCTTTGTTAAGCTTGATCCTGTTACAGAAAAAATGAATGTGGAGTTTCAGATAATCGTTCCCGGATTCAATTACGATCTTGCAAGAGCAGGGAAAGGTCCAAGTAAGGACTGGGCATTCTTCACTTCATATAATACAGAACAGGCTCATACTCTGCTGGAAATTAATGCTTCACGTAACGATAAAGATTTTATTGCTGCCGTAAACTGGAGATTGGCAGAAAAATATTTGAAAGAAGGTAAAGCAAAAACTTATCCTGCAGAGTATTACAGAAATTATATGGATGAAAAAACTCATTCAGCCGTATCAGAGAAAAAAACTGAAGTAAAGGTTCTTGAACCCAAAGACTGTCCGGGTATGATCTATTATATTCCCACTCCAAAATCACCACATGGAGTTGATGTAGATCCATCAGGCGAATACATAGTAGCCGGCGGAAAGTTAGCAACTGTAATTCCAGTCCACTCATTCTCTAAAATGTTAAAAGCAATTGAAGAAAAACAATTTGATGGTGAGTTTGATGGCATTCCAATTTTAAAGTATGAATCAGTTATTGCCGGTGAAGTGGAAAATCCCGGACTTGGTCCGCTCCATACTGAATTTGATGATAATGGTAATGCATACACCTCAGCTTTTATATCTTCAGAAATTGTTAAATGGAAACTTGGAACCTGGGAAGTTGTTGACAGAATTCCTGTATACTACTCAATTGGTCATCTAATGGTTCCGGGTGGAGACAGCAGAAAGCCTTATGGAAAATATGTAGTGGCTCTTAACAAGATTACAAAAGACAGGTATCTTCCAACAGGACCGGAGTTAACTCAGTCTGCACAGTTGATAGACATTAGTGGTGAAAAAATGAAATTGCTTTTGGATTTTCCAACTTCAGGTGAGCCCCATTATGCTCAGGCTATTCCGGCTGATCTTTTAATGGAAAACTCGGTTAAGTTTTACAAGATAGAGGAGAACGATCATCCGCACAGTATAAAGGGTGAGAAAGAATCCAAAGTTGAAAGACAGGGAAATGTTGTTAGAGTATATATGTCCGCAATGAGAAGTCATTTTTCTCCTGATAATATAGAAGGAATAAAAGTGGGCGATGAAGTTTATTTCCATCTTACAAATCTTGAGCAGGACTGGGATGTTCCACATGGATTTGCAATCAAAGGAATGAATAATGGTGAAATTTTAGTTATGCCGGGTGCAACCAGAACAATAAAATGGGAACCAAAAAAACCGGGTGTATATCCATTCTATTGCACCGATTTTTGTTCAGCATTGCATCAGGAAATGTCAGGATACGTTCGCGTATCGCCGGCAAATTCAAATGTAGAGCTATCGTACAGTTTAGGAAAATAAATTCAATTCGGTTTATAAAGATTATGTCACCCTTAGTTTGCCAGGCAGCGGTCAGGTTTGTCGAAGGGTGACACTGTTTAAGTAAGTTATAGAACTGGTTGATATGAAGAAAGGTAAATGATGAAAATGAAATCGCGAATATTATTGGTTATAGCATCGCTTATGTTGTTGATAACATTCTTTGTTCCACTTTGGAAGATTGATTTGAATGCTCCCCAGTACCCCGAGGGTCTTGGTTTAAGAATCTGGCTTGATGAAATAGGAGGTTACAAACCGAACGATCTTCAGAGTATAAACGGACTGAATCATTACATTGGCATGAAAGAAATCGTTCCAGAATCAATTCCTGAATTAAGAATTATGCCCTTCATAATTGCATTTATGATTTTGTTTGGATTGATGAATGCTATAATCGGAAAAAAAATTCTGCCGAAAATCTGGATTACTTCATTCATCATAGTCGGAATTATTGGCTTAATTGACTTTTATTTGTGGGGGTATGATTATGGTCATAATCTTAATCCGAATGCTCCAATTAAAGTTCCCGGAATGTCATATCAGCCTCCGCTTATCGGCTCGAAACAATTGTTAAACATAGATGCGGTTTCATTACCTGCATCAGGCGCATACATTATTTTTGCTTCGTTAATAATTACTGCATTAGCAATTTATTATAACTCCAATAAATTCAGAACAGAAATAAGACAATGAAAATTAATCCTTTTTTACTAATCATTTTGTCTGCAGTGCTTTATGCCTGCGGAAATGAACCGGAACAGATAATATTCGGTGAAGATAATTGTGATCACTGTAAAATGATGATCACAGATGAAAAGTTTGGGGCGGAGCTTATTACAGATAAAGGTAAAATTTATAAATATGATTCCATTGAGTGTTTGCTTGAACAATTACATGCTAAAACATTTACAGAAGATCAGATTGGTTCTATGTGGGTGATTGATTTCAGCCAGCCTCGTTCACTAACCGATGCGAAAAAATCTTTTTATCTGAAGAATGATAATTTTAGAAGTCCAATGGGATTAAACGTTCTTGCATTTCAGAATGAAAATGACTTCACTGAATTTTATAAAAACCATGGCGGTGAAAGATTGGATTGGAATGAACTAATGAAGTATGCCGGAACGATGTAAAAATGAAATACTTCTCATCCAAAATATTATTGCTGTTAAATTTTTTACTGATAATTTCTGTTGGCACACACTATCCTCAAATTATTGCTGATAAGAATGGTGAAATCAATACTATTAAGGACGCTATCAACATTGCCAGTATCGGCGATAAAGTAATTATCAAACCTGGAGTTTATAAGGAGGGGAATATTATCATCAATAAAAGGCTGACACTTATTGCTGAAGGTAATGTTGTAATTGACGGCGAAGGAAAAACGGAAGTGCTTACCATAAGTGCTGATAGTGTCAATATAAGTGGGTTTACAATTATCAATGCGGGTATAAGTTATCTTCAGGAAAATGCAGCAATTAAGCTGGAAGAAGTTAAAGGCTGTGTTATTGAAAACAATAATTTGATGAATAATTTTTTCGGAGTTTATCTTGCAAAGTCTGAAGGATGTATTATTCGAAATAATGAAATACAATCCGATGGAAAGGCAGAGACTTCATCAGGAAACGGAATCCATCTGTGGTATTGTAAAAATATAAACATTGAGTCGAATACAATATCTGGTCATCGAGATGGTATCTACCTGGAATTTGTTGAGAATGCAGTAATCAGAATGAACCAAAGTCAAAACAATCTTCGGTATGGATTACATTTTATGTTTTCTGACAAGTGTGATTATTCTAATAATATCTTCAGGCAGAATGGTGCGGGTGTCGCGGTAATGTATTCTAAAAATGTTCGTATGTATGATAATAATTTTAATGATAACTGGGGTACAGCATCGTACGGTCTTCTGCTAAAGGATATTTCGGATAGTAATATTGAAAGAAACATTTTCTTTGGAAACACGTCAGGTATTTATCTGGAAGGATGCGGAAAAAGTATCATACAAAACAACGTATTTGAAAAAAACGGCTGGGCAATAAGGTTGATGGCTAATTCAATGGATAACAGGTTCATTCATAACGATTTTATTGCGAACTCATTTGATATTGCCATCAACAGCAGGCAGAAC
>JAWOIK010000003.1:0-8096 GCA_046484705.1 Ignavibacteriaceae bacterium
TATCTGCGCTCTGTAGATAAATAAGACCAAGTGTTCTACGAAATTCGCTTGCATCTGTCTTTAAAGGGATAGATTGTCGGAAGTAAACATTTAAAAATCCGTAATAGTTCGGAGAAAATATCGCAGAGGCATTAAAAATTTCCATACTTGGAGTATTGGTAGTATGGTGATCAGATTCCCTCCTGCTCAATTGAGCGATTTCAGAGTAATAAATAATTTCACTCTTTTCATAATCTGTAAACCATTTAGGCAATGAAATTGATTCACAGTATTTATCAATAAACTTAATTTCTAATTGACTCAAAGAGTCTATCTTATTTTCTAATTCCACTGTATCTAAATTGCTGTTAATTAATTCGACTCCCTTCTGAGTAAAGCTTTCTCCTAACTCTAAATATCTTTTAAGTTTAAACTCGTTCATTAAACCGAGATTTCCTCTAAAGACGATTTTATTAAACAAGTCTTGTTTTGTTAAGTCTGCGATTATAAATAGGGTATCACCGGGAACCAAAAAAAGCGGTAACTGTATATTGTTTATAAACAGTTCAACTGAAGATGGGCAGCTAAGGTTGTAAGTCAAAATTACTTCGGAGGAGTCGAATTGGATCTCAGGTTTAACATAACCACGGATAAAATCGGGGGGCAGTAATGAGATATATCTCCCGCTTATGTTGGGAGCAATATCACTTGACAGATTATTAATAATAACCGTTGCCTTTTTATCAAAATGATAAGTGAGAAACTCAGAGTTATTCTGTTGCGAACAAGACTGCGCTACCAATAAATAAATTATCAGAAGAAAAATAATTTTATAATTAGAAAATTTTTTCATAGTGGAACTACCTTGAACAAGATACTTGAACTTAGCCAACCAACTTGAAAAATATTAAAATGCCGTGGACTTTTTACATAACGACTGGTGCAGCCTGATATGTCGCATACCAACTTATTTATTCCACCATTAAACTTTTTAAATTATTTATAAGCAAAGTCTCTAATTCTTTTCTGTATCCTAAATAATCATATCTGACATTTCCATTTTTATCGACTACTAAGGTGTGTGGAACTCCATAACCATATATTTGATTAAAATATTCGTCTGTAACAAAATAAACAGGCTGAGTTTTTAAAAAATTAAATTCCTTTTTTTCAAAATAACGTTCCCTAAGTTCTGAAGAAGTTTCGCCGGAATTTAAGAAAATAAACTTCACATCAGGAAAAACCCGTATTAGTTTTTTAAACATTGTAAATTCTTTTATACAGGGAGAACACCAGAAATTAAAACGGTTGATTACAACAATCTCTCCTTCTAAAGAATTTAACTTTACTGAATTACTGTCTAAGTCCTTCAGAGTAATTTCAAGTATATTTTTGTTAATATTTGGACTGATACTTGTCTGATTTGTAAAACGAAGCTTAGCTTGCTCCTCAAGTTTATTTATTTTTGCCAAAACAACATTTGCTTCCCTGGACATTTCTCTGATTCTTAAAAAGCCAAGGTATTCATACCAGGCTTCTGCACGTGTAGAATCTACCTTGAGCGCATTTTCAAAATTTGAAATTGCTGAGGCATATTTACCCAATGTTATATCAGACTTTGCAAGCAGCATATATGAATTATATAAATGATATGGAACAGTTAAGTTTGGCAGTGCATCAATTATAAATTCTCTGCCTCTTTTTATATCAAAATTGCGTTCGATTAAAATAGCTCCGATTCTTTGCCTGGTAGTTGGTAGGTTGTCATAATACAATACTGAGTCAATTAATGGATTTACTTTCTGTAAATCATTTGTAATTACTGCAGTCATCTCAAGCAGATAAGAGAATACGTTAGGCTTAGCAAAAGAATTAGGATATTTATCAAGAAAGTTCAAGCAAGAATCTATTATCAAGTTAACATTCTGAAGTGAATCATACTTCAACGCGTAAGCGAAACCATTATTAACGTATTGAACCATTCGCTCTTCTTCTTCAGAATATGTTGTAGTTTGCGCAAAGACAGGTACAACAGTCAATGAAAATAATAGAACAATCAAGATTTTCATTTCATAACCTTATTTGTGAATAAAGAGAATAAAGTGTCTGTCATTTTGATCTTCCCGGGCTCACCGCATCCAACCCTTTTTCATTTAACTGTAGTATGTCAATTTGTTTTTCCATTTATGCACGTTTTTATTCTTCTTTAAATATTTCCAGCAATCTTTCTCTTAAATTTTTAGCATTAATATTTTTTGCAATAATTTCACCGGATGGGTCAATGAGAAAAGTCGTGGGATATCCAGGTACCAGATAATCTTTTATAATAGGTTTATCCTTTTCCTGAATAATCTGGTCCCATCTCACATCATTATCTTCAACATATTTTTTAAGTGCGTCTAAATTATCATTTGCAATACCAATCAATTTGAAGTTTTTATTATTAAACTCATCATACACTTCTTTCAAAGCCGGAATTTCCTCTCTGCAAGGCGGACACCAGGTTCCCCAGAAATCAAGAAAAACATAATTGCCTTCTAACTTTCTTAATTGAATTTGTTTTCCCTCAATTGTTTCTGCTATAAAGTCTATAGCTTTTAGACCAACCTGACTTCCCCCTCTTTCAGAAACAGTTCTATCTTTAATAAGAGTAATAGTACTTCCATCAATATTTACATTTAAGAAGTTATAATAAGTATCATCAATTGTAATATATCCTCCCTTTGGTGTTTTTAGTTTGCGGTTAGTGCTATCCTGCGGATTATGTTTATCCCAAAGTAAAATATAATAATTATTGCGGTACACCAATTCATCACTCAAAACTGCTGTTACATATTCTTTCCCATTCAAAGTAAACTCACCTGTATTATGTTCGGCATATGCATAAAATAATTCTGGAAAAGGTTTATTCCTGTCAGTATGAAATTGAAAAGGGTCTTCAATGTAAAGCCAGGTGTTTTTTGTTTTTATTGAATTGCCGTCGTAATACTCAGTAGTAATTTCAGTAAGCAGCGAATCGTGGTAATTTGTCCATATGTAATAATCTTCTGACTTCTCTGGTAAAGTAAACTCATCATCATCAGATAGATCATAGTTATTATTTCGGTCTGCTTTTATTTTGAACTGATTATTATCAAATCCATAAGCTACTGCAGTAACCAACCTTACAATATTCTTTGAATACTCTGATGGTTGAGGATCCCAATCCCAGCCTTCTTTAAAGTTGTTAAAACTTTCCTCACTTATCTTGCCGGAATGAAATGCTTGATATGTAAATTGAAAATTGTCATTCATAATTAGCCCAATTGCTTGTGGATCCCAATTATCAGGGATTCCTTTTATCTCTGGTATAGCATTAAAAAAAGGATTTTCTTCATCATAATTTGAAATCTGGTGTATAAAGAAAAACGTCTTAAACGGTCCAAATCCTTTTACTCTTTCTGTTTTGATTATGATTGTATCGGGGAGTTGTGAATATGATGTACTTAAAGTTATTAAGATGTAAATAAACAGAGGAGCAATTTTTCCCTTCATATTCTTGTCCTTTTAAAAGATTGGTTAGAGAACAAAAAGTATTCTTAATGCTACCGGGCAAAATTTAGATATTAAAACAAATAAATACTAAACCCAAAATCGGACAGGAATAAAAAATCAAGCGGATTGAGCGCATTAAAATCAACAACTACGTAGTATCCGTGTTTTATTTTCCTGCTAAGACAATTTAAACTTTACCGGAATTGCTAGTTGCTTTCTAACCAATCATTCAGATCATCAATAGTTTTGAAGTGTCGGTTAAATAAATGTAATAAAAAAGAGTCCGCTTTTGTTTTGATCTTTTCATTCTCGGCACCAAGATACGCGAAGAGTAATTCTGAGTTATTCCTTAATAATCTTTTTCCGAGTTCAGAAGATAATTCTGTCTTTTTTAATAAATCTATCAAATAATCAAATGACACAAGATTAGTCCCGTTCAGTAAGTAACGCAATGACTTTTCGACTGGTGACCAGTCAATTTTTCTTGTAAAACTATTTGAAAACATTGTTAGAACCATTACCGCCATCATTCGAACATCGGCTTCAGGATCTCGCAATGCATCTGTAAGCATAAACCAGGTTTCTTCATCTTCAGAAAAATTTGATAACAAAGCAACCGCTATTATCCGGTTCGATTTATTTCCGTCGCTATTCAGAATTCTAAAGGCTTCTTCCTTGTTATCTATTGATTTACGAGAATCTAAAAAATTCCAGAACAAATTCATTTTGTCCTTATCAATCCAGTTCTTAAATTTTTCCAAACTGGTTTCTAACTCCTCTTGCTTATCAAGCAGAATTTTATCATAAAGCTGAATACCAATTTGAATAGTATTTCTATCTTCCAATAACGGCAGGATAATGTACCAATCTGATGGTGTTCCATACTTTTCTGTTGGTCTTGATTGATATTTTACTCTGAATGAATCCTCAGGTTCAATTACGGTGACAACAGTATAAAAATTTCCGTTATCCTGATAGCTAAACACATTTGCGTCAGTAAAATTCAGATGAGTTGTAAGTATCGCAGCGCAAGCATGTAATGAACAGTTGGGATCAATAGCTTTAAGTGTATCGGCCAACGCAATATAATCCCATTTCTTTAAACCGATAAACTCAACTGTTCCTGTTTCCGTTTGAATAGTTTGGGTAAAGACGAAACTGGTTATAAGTAAACAGAATGATACAACGTAAAATGATTTCTTCATCATAAAAGGTATTTTTTATCGTTCATATAATTTGAATATGTCTTTAGACTTGTGAAGTAATTTTATTGTTCCCCCCCAAAAATTATTACTGATCTAAAAATAGGAGTAACTACTAAGACAATTTAAACTGTACCGGAATTGCTATTTCACATTTTACCGGTTTGTTATCTTTCAAAGCAGGTGTGAATTTAGTTTTCTTTATTGCATCAACTGCCGCTTTATCTAACTCTTCGTTCACGCTTTGCACCACTTCTGTTGAGGATACATTACCTTTTTCATCAACAATAAGTTTTACTATTACTTTACCCTGCACGCCTTTCTCTTTGGCAGATTCCGGATAGACAACATTTTTCATTATTGCCTCAATGCCGCCGATCGGTTCGGGCATAACATCCGGTTTCTCTTCCTGTGCGAATGTGTTCAGTCCGAACAGCACAGTAAAAAGTAATATTGATAAGAACATGGTTTTCATAGAGCCTCCTTTTTTTATTAGTTTTTATTGAAGCGATTGTTCATTGATGTACTTACTGGAGCTAAGTAAAATATGGATATCACTGCTCCTACCTCCTGGGTAAATTTGTAATCGTGCTATGGATTTTTTATCAAAAGACAATATCCATTCATTCAGATGAGATTCAATTTTGGTAAAGGAAATTTTTTCAATTTCGCTTTTTAACTCTTTATATATCTTTGTTTTTTCTGAATCAGATTCTGATTTTATTTCTATTGATATAAAATCCAGACTATCATTCTCTAAAGCGAAAGTCCACTTGTTGGTTTTAATTCCATATAATGTCCCTCCGGGAAATTGAATCACTCGTGAACTACCATCCTCTTGTTTTAGCTCTTTATGCTCAGTCAATTTCAAGTAATTTGATGCATTCCTGATTATCTCTGCTTGATTAGTGTTCCATTTAATTTTACTCAAGATTTCTTCGATAGTAATTTTTGATTCCAGCTTAAACATTATAGGAATTGATACCTGTACTTTTACAGGCTCACCTTTATGTATACCGGGAGTAAATTTAGTTTGCTTCACAGCTTCCAGAGCAGCTTCATCCAATCCGTGACCAACACCTTTTATTACTTTTGCATCTGCAACACTACCTGTTTCATCAATAAATGCCTGGATAAAAACTCTTCCTTCAATACCGGCTCGTTTAGCAAGTTCAGGATAAAGTATTTTTTCTTGTATAGATTGTATTCCGCCAATAGGCATGGGCATTTCATCAACAGCAATATAATACGTTGCGTCTGTATCTTCTTTCATTGGAATCTTTCCAATATGATCTTTTGGATCAAATCCCCAGGGAAGAGAGGATTTTACCTTTTTTCCGTCTTTCAGACCCGGCTCAAATTTCCATTCTTTGATTGTGTTGGCAATTTTTTTATCAAACTCCGGAAAGTCGCTTTTTATAATTTGAACTTTATCAATCATTCCTTCTTCGTTAACAAGAAAATTATATTTAAGAATAAAATCTTTCTGTCTAGCTTCCGGTAATTCCTGATACAGGTCATTAATCATAAATATAAGATCTGCTATTTCTTTATTTCCCTGAAGCGGGTCTTTTGAAATTAATTTTGGATGTGAATCCAGTTCTGTATGCTGAAAATAAATTTCACTTGCAGGTATAAACTCTATTTCCTTTTCTGTTTTACAGCCAAGAAAAGTAAGAAGAATTATAGTTGATATTAATAATTTCGTTTTCATATTAACCTCAGATATTTGGTTTAACGATAATTTCATTTTCTAAAGTTGCCCTTACTTCAACACCGGGAAGACTATTAAAAAGCATCTGTATAGTTTTTGTTTGAAAATTCATCTGCTGTGAAAGATTATCAACTTTTTCCTGGTAGGTTGATACTTTCATAAAAAGATATCCGCTCAGGACTATTAGAAGAACAGCAAGGGCATAAGAAACTGAAGCAAAAACTCTTTGTCCTCTAAAAAAGCTGGATTTCTTTTCTGATGTTCTGCTTACTGATCTTAATATCCTCTCATCCAGCTCTTCGGGAAAATCTTCGTGAGATTCATCAATTGATGTTTTAATTCTGCTTAATTGTTTGAAATATTCCCTTCCATCTGGGCTTTGTGAAAGCTCCGTAAACAGAAACGCTTCTCTTCCTTTGTCAAGATCGCCGTCAAAGTACAGGTTTATTAATTCAGTTATTTTATTGTTGCTCATAATTTTTCTCAAATGATTATTTGCTATCATTGTTTTTTCATAATAGCCCTGCCTTTTAAGGCAGGGTAAGAATTAACTAAAAACCCAGGGACTTTAGTCCCATAAACAAAATTTAAATGGGACTAAAGTCCCGTGATTTTGAGATTTCGTCATCCCGTGGCTAAAGCCACGGGCTATTCAGAAATAGGCAACAGACCCTAAAACTCGTGGCAATTAAACTTTACTTGACAAGCCTTGAAATCTTCTTTATCAGTTTCTGCCTGACTTTATACAACCGGCTCTTTACAAGCTCTTCATCAATATCCATAAGTGCTGCAATTTCTTTATAGCTGAACCCGGAATATTCTTTAAGTATAAAAATCTCTTTCTGATCAGGATTTGTTTTATCAAGCTCATCCATTACCATTTTATTCAATTCCTTAAAATCAAATTCATCAGCAAGCGAAACGGTGTCCTCAATTTCTATTTCATCATAATTAGCTGATTCACTATAAAGCTTTTTCAGTTTTGTATTTCTTAAAATTGTATAAAGCTCATTCCTTGCAGATTTAAAGAGCCAGAACTGAATACTTTGCTTGTTTCGGATTGAATCCATGTTCTGATACAGCTTAATAAACACATCCTGAACAATATCATCGGTTAACATCCGGTCGGCAGACATTTTAAGAACATAGTTGTACAGCCTCTTCTTAAACTTGTTGAAGAGCAATGTAAACTCAATTATTTGATTATTACGACTCAATATTTTTTACCGACTTCTGAAGGAGAGATGCAAAAAAGTGCTAAAATGTTTCCGGTATTGTAAAGAAAATCTTTTATAATTGCTGAATTGTTAGACTGTTAATTTGTTAAACGGTTTAACCTATCTTTCCCAGTCATAGTTCCCTTGGGGCAGGCAGTTTACTTAAATCCTGGAATAGCCAGTGGGCGAAATCCGACAACAATTTGACAATAAGGCAATTAAGCAATTCCACCAGCCAGCAAATTATTGATAATCGCGCATAACACGCATTTTAGATGAATTCAAGAATATTCACCACCCAATATTAAATTGATAATCTATGCATTCTTTAATAGCTTTTGACATCTAATAATCGAGAAAATGAAAAAAGTTTTAATACTTGGCTCTTCCGGCTCTATTGGCGTTAATTCACTGAATGTAATAAGGAATTTTCCGGACAGATTTTCTGTT
>JAWOIK010000061.1:0-16516 GCA_046484705.1 Ignavibacteriaceae bacterium
AATACAATAAGGATAGGAATCAGCCAGTCTTTAGTTCGAACTGGAAAATATGAAGTAATCTTAAACATATTGGAAGGCTCGGTGAACACACCAATCATTTTATCGGAATGATTTAGCTCCTCAATTTGTTGGCCTGATTCAACGGGATTCTGCGGTTCGTTCTCCTCGAAGTTGTCCATTTTTTCTCCTGATAAATTTTTAAATGACACAGGATAAAAGTATTCATGAAACACTCAAAAGGCAATAAGAAGAAGTTAATAAATTATTATTTAGTCCTCCTCTAAAAAGAAAATCTCTTCAACTTTTTTTTGAAAGACTTTAGCAATCTTTAAAGCTAAAGGCAAACTTGGATCATACTTTTCTCTTTCTATTGCATTTATTGTTTGTCTTGAGACATCTACAAGTTTTGCAAGATCATCCTGTGAAAATCTTTTTTCTGCTCGTAATATGTGAAGTACATTTTTCATCTATACTTCCTTTTAACTATTTCAACTCCAATTATATATGCTAAAATTGCTATAATAGCTATAATTATTATTAAATAGTTGAATAGAGTAGGATTGAAATTCAGAAAAACAAAAATTAAAGTAAATAGAAAGACAAGGGAAGTTGTAAAAGCAATGTTTAATGCTTCTAAATGAATCCTGAATTTAAGTTCATCTCCTCGTAATATTTGAAAATGATAGCCAAGAGTGCAATAAATAAATCCTATTGTAGCAAAAAGAGTTGGAATTGTAAGAAGTAACCGTAAGCTATTTGGATTCGAATTTGTAAGTTGTTCGGGACTTAATGATCCAATTAAAATGAGTGGTATTAAAATCATAGCGGTTGAAAAAATTAGAATAACTAACTTGTAAGGATATGTGAAATTTTTCATAAAAAACTCCTTTATTTATCTCACCCCAAACATATAGTATGCTTTACAAAAAGTCAAGTATACTTTACATTTATTATTTTGCCAAAATCAATCTTAAACGAATGATTTGTAAATTTGTTAAAGAAAATATTCACTTAATTCTATTATGGATTTTTTATGAAACCAAAAACCATTATTGAACCATTCAAAATAAAATCAGTTGAACCAATAAGATTTACCACTCGTGAAGAAAGAGAAATTATTCTTAAAGATTCAGGATATAACCCGTTTTTAATTCATGCTGACGACGTATTGATTGATCTGCTCACTGACAGTGGCACATCTGCAATGAGTGCCAAGCAGTGGGCTGGAATTATGGAGGGTGATGAGTCATATGCCGGCTCTAAAAGTTTTTACAGGTTTGAATCGGTTGTAAAAAGTATCACCCAAATGAAATATATCATTCCAACTCACCAGGGAAGAGCGGCAGAAAAAATTCTTTTCTCTATTATCGGGGGACCAGGAAAATATTTTCCTAACAATACACATTTCGATACTACCAGAGCAAATATTGAATTCTCCGGTGCAGAAGCAGTTGATCTTCTTAATGAAACCGGTAAGCAACCTGAAATACGTGCAGATTTTAAAGGTAATATGGATGTTGAAAAACTCGAAGCATTCATTAAAGAAAAAGGTGCTGAAAACATACCGCTCTGTATGATAACGGTTACAAATAATTCTGGCGGTGGTCAGCCGGTTTCGATGCAGAATATAAGAGAGACAAAAGAAGTCTGTAAAAAGTATGGAATACCTTTATTCCTTGATGCATGCCGCTTTGCTGAGAATGCCTACTTCATAAAGAAACGTGAAAAAGGTTATGCAGATAAAACTCCACTGGAGATATCACAGGAAATGTTTTCGTATGCAGATGGAGCAACTATGAGCGCAAAGAAAGATGCTCTTGTTAACATTGGCGGATTTCTAGCCTTGAATGATGAAGAACTTGCAATGAAAAGCCGGAATCTTTTAATAGTTACTGAAGGCTTTCCCACGTACGGCGGATTAGCAGGACGTGATCTTGAAGCAGTTGCGCAAGGTTTACTGGAAGTTGTTGACGAGCATTATCTTGAATATAGAATTAGAAGTACTGAATACCTTGGTGAAAAACTTGTGGCAATTGGAGTACCGATAATTGAACCGCCCGGTGGTCATGCAATTTATATTGATGCCAAAAGATTTTTATCTAATATTCCGCCTGAACAATATCCGGGTCAATCAATTGTTTGTGAATTATATTTGGAAGGCGGAGTAAGAGCAGTTGAAATTGGCAGTGTTATGTTTGGTAAATATGATAAAACTGGTAAGCTGATTCCTTCAATGATGGAGCTTGTAAGACTTGCCATCCCACGAAGAGTTTATACACAAAGTCATATAGATTACCTGATAGAGATAATTACTGAAGTTTACCAGAATCGAACAAAATTGAGAGGATATGAAATAACTTACGAAGCGCCGATGCTAAGGCATTTTACAGCTAAGTTTAAACCTTTGGGATAAAATGAATATCAAAAAACAATATTTATATGATAACGATCGCCAGATCTGGAGAATAATTCCTGCCGGCAATAGAGTAATTATTGAAGAGAGATCTTCAGAAAACAAAGAAGTATTTTTCAATTGCATAGATATTATTTCCGGTGATGAAATATTTTCTGATATACAACTTAATGAAAAGTTCTGGGTAGGTATTGAAGCTGTTGAAGATGATTTTATCTTTTTCCATAAATTTCCTAAGCCGGATTTGCCGAATCATAAAAGTATAATTACACTTGACCTGAATTCCTCCTCTGTTCTCTGGGAAAATGATGAGTTGACATATTTCTTTTATTTCGATGGAAAGGTAGTCTGTTACAAACAGTTATTTGAAAAAAGAGATTACTTTTTATTAAATGCTGCAACCGGTGAAGTTATTTCCGAACTTGGGGATGATCATGAAAAAGTAATGGAACTTCGTGAGGAATCAATCGAAGACTATTTTGCGGAAGGTTACCTTTTCCCGGTTGAATTCAGAAAAAATGTTATACCGGAAACCGATCATGAAAAATATCTTTACGGTTATTCACAAAAAAATATTATAAGAGGCAACATCAGCTATATAGTTGTTGACGGGTTATTGTTATTTAATTATCATGAAATCACGGAAGAAAATCTTTTCAATAATACTTTTATCGCAGTAAACCTTGATTCAGAGAAAGTACTAATGAAAGAAACTCTTAATAAGAAAATAAACAATCTTATGCCGGATTCATTTTTTGTCAGAGATGATCTGCTTTTCTTACTCTTTGAGAAAACTAAATTCGGAGTTTATTCTATAACGAACCAATGAGTTAATAAAATGGAAATCTCAGGTGAGTCAAGATTGATTTTACTTAAAGCTGCAAGAGAATCAATACGTTCAACATTCGGGAAAGCTGAGATCCCCAATCCGGACTTCGATAAATATCCTGAGCTGAAAGAACACAGAGGTGCGTTTGTAACCCTAACAGTGGATGGAGAACTTAGAGGATGTATCGGTTATATTTTTGCATCCCGTCCTTTATTTGATATTGTCTGTGAAACTGCAAATCAAGCTGCTTTTGCCGATCCGCGTTTCCCATCCCTGAAAGCAAACGAATTTGATAAGATCCGGATTGAAATTTCAGTTCTATCCGGTTTTCATACGATCAAGAATTATGATGAAATTGAAATTGGTAAACATGGATTAATTCTAGAAGAAGGCGGAAGAGGACTGCTTCTTCCACAGGTTGCTGTAGAACATAAATTAAGCAGGGAAGAATTTTTAAGTGCAGTTTGCCGTAAAGCAGGATTATATTCTGAATATTGGAAAGAAAGAATGTTAAATATTAAAGTTTATACTGCAGATGTGTTTTCGGAAAAATGAAAGGAATTGATAATGAACCAGATAAGACATGCCCAGGTTGCAGGTTATTTTTATCCATCCAACCCGAAGGAACTTAAAGAAGAAATCTCCGCAATGCTTAACACTTCCAAAGTCCGGAAAAGTTTTAAGAATATTTTTGGTATAGTAGTCCCCCATGCCGGATACATATATTCAGGTACTACTGCGTGTTATGCATTTAATCTTATCAGGGATAAAAAGTATAAAACTGTTGTGGTCATATCTCCAAGCCATTCTGAATACTTTCCCGGTATCAGCGTTTATGAAGGGGATGCGTATGAAACTCCGCTGGGAGTGATAGAGGTTGACAGGGAAAAATCAGAAAAACTTTGTGAAGACAGCCGAATAATATTCAAAGGTATTCAGGGTCATGGAAGAGAGCATGCTCTTGAAGTTCAGTTACCTTTGCTTCAAAGTGTTCTGAATGATTTTAAGATCGTGCCGGTTGTTATTGGCGATCAGGGTAAAATGTTTGTGGATGAACTTGCAAAAAATCTTACAAAAATATATGATGATGAAACTTTAATTGTAGCCAGTTCTGATCTGTCACATTTTTACGATGCAGAGACGGCAGGTCAACTTGACTCAATAGTTGAAAAAAGAATTAATGATTTTGACTTCAGTGGATTTCAGCAAGATCTTGACAACAACGAATGTGAAGCATGCGGAGGTGGACCTATAATTGCAATGATGAAAGCTGCTTCACTGTTGAACATAAGACATTCTGAAGTTTTAAAAAGATCTGATTCCGGCGATGTTACCGGTGATAAAAATGAAGTGGTTGGTTATTTGTCTGCCGTGGTGTATAAGAATTAAAAAATGTAAGGCGCAGACTCCCTGCCTTTGCCGGTAGACAGACCGTCTGTTCTGAAATCCGTAATTAAAAAATCGAATTGATGTAGATTAATATCTCATAAGTTCCCATCGCACAAACTGCAGAAAGTGGAATAGTTAATACCCATGCCCATAGAATATTTTTTGCTACTCCCCACCTGACAGCAGACAAACTTTTTGTAGCACCAACACCGATAATTGCACCTGTAATTGTATGAGTTGTACTAACCGGTATACCGAACATAGTAGCTCCCATAATTGTTAATCCTGCAGAAGTCTCTGCGCTGAACCCACCAAAAGGAGTTAATTTAGTTACCCGCATACCAAGAGTTTTAATAACCTTCCAGCCGCCAAACAATGTTCCGAGTGCAATTACGGTATGACTTAAAATCACAACCCAGAAAGGTACATAAAATGTTTCACCCAACATTTGATTTGTGAATAGTACAACAGTAATAATTCCAATAGTTTTTTGAGCATCATTTGAACCGTGACTCAAACTGTAAACAGCTGCAGATAGTAACTGGAGTTTTCTAAAATAAAAATCCACCTTTCTTGGAGGTTGATTTCTAACAATCCAGAGAGTAATAACAGAGAAGAAGAAAGCTATAATCATACCGAGTATTGGAGCGAGCAAAATAAAAATAACAATTTTCAGGTAGCCTGAAAGTATAAGTGCATCAATTCCGGCTTTTATTAAACCGGCACCTCCATAACCACCTATTATAGCATGCGAAACACTGATTGGTAACCCGAAATGTGTTGCACTTGCTGTAAGGATTATCGCACCGATAACACCTGATGCAATTACATAGTTATCGACTATACTTACATCAACAAGTCCTTTCCCAATCGTAGTTGCAACACTTACTCCGAACGCAAATGCTGCTGCAAAATTAAAGAATGCCGCCCAAGCAACTGCCTGAAAAGGTGTAAGCACCCGCGTTGAAACAATAGTTGCAATTGAATTTGCTGCATCGTTCATTCCATTATAGAAATCAAAAACCAGCGCTAAAAAAATTATCAGTATGACAATTTCCATGTTGTCTTATGCATTCTTCAGAAAAATTGAAAGTATAATATTTGCGGTAGATTGGCACTTATCTGATATTCGTTCTAGCAAATCAAGGATTTCCTTTTTCTTAATTAATTCAATTGCATCTTTTTCTTCAATAAATAATTCCTTCATTGCCTGTCTGTATACAGCGTCTGCCTGTGTTTCAAGATCCTTTACTGCCTTGCATTCATTTATACTTTTAATTTTGAGGTCCTGTATCGCAACCCCAAGTTCGATAACCTGTTGATGAACAATTGCCGCCATCTGGTCGGCATATGCAATTTTTTTTGTGATGTTGAAAGTGTCAACTCTTGCAGCAGCACCCAGAAGCATATCGCTTATATCATCAAGCCGTTTTATCAGATCAAAAATATCTTCACGATCAAATGGAGTAATATAAGTTTTATTCAAGCGTTTGGTAATTCTTGAAGCAATTTCATCGCATCTGAGTTCAAGGGGTTTCATCTTAAGAAAATTATTCTGATCAGGAATTTCAGAATTAAATAGATTTTCAGAGAACTGAGACATCTCTTCAATACGGGATATCATCTCCTTAAAATCATCAAAATATTTTTCTTCTTTTGGTAGTAATTTACTAAACATGATTCTCCACTGATGTTGGTATTAAAAAAAGCAGCCTTCAACTATTCAAAACTAAAAATGTTAATTCAATTCACCTAACAATTCATAAAAAATAAATTAACATTGTTATCATTATATTGCGTCCCGAAATTTAATTTTTATAGGAGAATTTATAATCGGAAAAAATAATAAATCAACAGATGCAGTAGCAAATATTGTTTCATTAGCCAAAAGACGCGGCTTCGTTTTTCAATCAAGTGAAATTTATGGCGGATTAAACGGCTGCTGGGATTATGGACCCTTAGGTGTTGAACTTCTTAAGAATATTAAAGAAGAATGGTGGAAGTCAATGACTTACCGCGATGATGTTGAAGGTCTTGATGCTTCAATTTTAATGCATCCAAAAGTATGGGAAGCTTCCGGGCACGTTGAAAATTTTACCGACCCTATGATTGATTGTAAACAATGTAAAGCAAGATTCCGTTTAGATGTTCTGGGCGATTCAATCAATGAAAAGAAAAAGCAAAAAGCCGTTGATGAATTAAAATCAGATTCAAAAGATAATGCAGAACTTTTAAATTGGATTGAGAATATTTATTCAAACCCAACTGATGAGGATCCGTTTAATTTAATGTTAGAACATCCCCGGTTAGGCAAAATGCTGCTGAGTAAACTGAACTGCCCTCAATGCGGAAATGCAAATACTTTTACCGATGCACGCAAGTTTAATCTTATGTTTAAAACATTTGTTGGACCAGTTGAAGATTCCGGGTCGGTGGTTTACTTGCGACCTGAAACTGCACAGGGAATATTTGTTAACTTTCTAAACGTACAAAGTACGTCAAGGCAAAAACTTCCATTTGGAATTGCGCAGGTTGGTAAAGCATTCCGTAATGAAATTAACACAAAAAACTTTTTGTTCAGGACAAGAGAATTTGAACAGATGGAAATGCAGTTTTTTGTAAATCCAAAATCAGATAAGAAATGGTATGATTACTGGAAAGAAACAAGACTTGATTGGTTCAAATCACTTGGAATGACAGCGGCCAAACTTCGTTATCATGATCATCCCCAGGATAAACTTGCACATTATGCAAAAGAAGCTACAGATATTGAATATGAATTTCCCTTCGGATGGGGAGAGATAGAAGGGATTCACAACAGAACGGATTTTGATTTATCACAGCATGAAAAATTCTCTGGTAAATCGTTAAAATATTTTGATGAAGAAGCGAAAGAAAAATACGTTCCTTATATCATTGAAACTTCTGCAGGTGCCAGCAGATCGTTGATGGCATTCCTGGTAGATGCTTATTATGAAGAAGAAGTTAATGGTGAGATGAGATCGGTTCTGAGATTCAACTCACGACTTGCACCAATAAAAGCAGCCATCTTTCCTCTTGTGAACAAAGACAGTATGCCGGAAGTAGCCAGGGAAATTGAAAAAGATCTTCGAAAGAATTTTAAGGTATTTTATGATGATAAAGGCGCGGTTGGAAGACGATACCGCAGACAGGATGAAGCCGGGACTCCGTTTTGTATAACGGTTGATACACAGACCATGAATGATAAAACGGTTACAGTCCGTAACAGAGATACTATGATTCAGGAAAGAATTATTATTGATCAATTGAGCAGGTATTTAAGTGATAAGTTATTGAAAGATTAATTTTTGAATATGGAGTAAACCAGACAAATTAATTAGTTAAGTTGCTTTGAATATCACTCCAGTTTTTTTCAGGTTAAAGTACAACATAAATTTAACCTGTTGAAAACCCCCGCCGACTTCAGAATAATCACCGGTATCTTATTGCACTAAATAAAACTTTAAATTACTTTTGACCATGCTTTCCTACGATAATAAATCCAGAATACAAGAAATTGCAATAAAATATAATGTCAACAAAATATACCTATTTGGATCATGCATAAGGTCTTTCCGTGAACCTAATGATATCGATTTAGCTGTTGAGGGAATAGAGGACCACTTGTTTTTTAAATTTTACGGTGAACTGATTCTTAACCTGTCCAAACCTGTTGATGTTATTAATCTTAAAGAGAAATCTATGTTCAATAACTTGATAAAAACGAAAGGAGTGCTGGTATATGAGCGAATTGAGTGACAATATACAAGCCCAATTACAAAATATTGACGGGCTTATAAGTGAACTGCCTTCTCACACGGAACTGAATAATCTTTCCGTTCTGGAACTGGAAGGTACCGGAGGGATATTATTTGCTTATTATAACGGAATTGAAAATATATTGAAGCAAATATTATTATCCGTAAAAGAAGATTTGCCGGAAGATGATTCCTGGCATGATCAAATCCTGAATCTTGCTGTGGAAGAAGACATAATTTCTGATGAATGCCAAAATGACCTGGCACCATACCTGGCATTTAGAAATTTTTTCAGACAAGGTTATACGCTAAGTATGGATCCTTTACAATTGTCTCCATTAGTTCAAAACCATGCGTCGGTTTATTCAGCATTCAGGAATGAAATAAGTAATTTCTCAGAGCCATAATTATTTGAAATTTAAAGTGCATGCGCCTACTGAGTCATTTTTAATCAGGATCATGTACTCAAGGCATTTTTATACCTTGACTCTGTGACTGCTATTTGAAAGATTGCACCATAATAATGACAGAGAATTAAAAAGAACATGTTAAAATTTATTTTTATTATAGTCGTATTCACTTCAATATCTTTTACGCAGAATCAATCATTTGATCATCGGGTCAATGATGGCATCAGACAAATCTACAACATCAAATTTGATGATGCTGAAAAAACTTTCAGAGCTTTGATTGCTGATTATCCTGATCATCCATCAGGAAGGTTTTTCCTTGCAATGATAGACTGGTGGAGAATTCTGCTCGATCTTGAGAATGAGGAAATTGATGACATTTTCTTCCAAAAACTTGAAGATGTTATCTATCAATGCGATGGCATACTTAAAAAGGATAGAACAAATGTTGATGCTCTTTTCTTTAAGGGAGGAGCTATTGGTTTCCGCGGCAGGTTAAGAGCATTGAGAGAAAGCTGGCTCAAGGCTGCTGATGACGGTCGTGAAGCACTGCCTATAGTTGAACATGCCGCAAATCTTGATCCTGATAATGTTGATGTTCAATTAGGTTTCGGAATTTACAACTATTATGCTGATGTTATTCCGAATGAATTTCCTTTAATCAAACCCCTGATGATCTTTTTTCCATCCGGAGATAAAAAAAAGGGAATTGAACAATTACGTAATACAGCATTCAACGGAAAGTATGCGAAGTATGAAGCGCAGTATTTTCTGATGACACTTTATTACAGGTATGAAAACAATTATTCTTCAGCAGGTGAATTTGCCGGAATATTATTGAAAGAATTTCCTGATAACCCCGTGTTTCAAAGATGGCTTGGCAGAATTTCCGTTCGGCGAAATAACTGGCTATTGGCTGACTCGCTTTTTAAAGATGTAATAATAAAAGCAGAAAAAAATCTTACCGGGTATAATGCTCCATCATCACTTCGTGAATCCTACTATTATGTAGGTTATCACCAGAGGGAAAACGGCAATCTTGATTCGGCAAAAACGATGTTTGAAAAATGCCGCGATATATCATTACTTGTTGATAAGAATGAAGAATCGGGTTTCCAGGTTAATTCCGTTCTTTACCTTGCAATGATTGAGGAGGCTCAAGGCAGAAATGAAAATGCGATCGAACTGTTTAATAAAGTTTTAAAGATGAGGGATTATGGTAATGCTCATTCAATTGCCAAAACGAGTCTTAACACATTGAAACGAGGCGGATAAGTTGGGGGCATATAGTGTAATGGTGTAGGGAAAAAAATCCAATCAACCAATACCGTTATATCCTAGACCGATATGCCCTAAAAACTCAAAGATAAGTGGAAATACTAACCCGATGCCAACCCCCGATTAAACCTAATGAGGAGTAACCATAATCAAAACGATAATCAGATATTTTAGCTCCAAGACCCGCGTTGAAACCGGCAATACCTGAAGTTGTTCCAATCTTAAGTTCTGATCTTCTTTCATTATTATAGCCGAACCTGAGTTTAAAAACCGGACTTAATGTAAACTCGGCTCCGACTGCAAAGGCTTTAAATCTTTGAACAAAGTCATCACGTTCTTCATTCAATTTATGAAAATCAAGGGAAAGTCTGAGCGGAAGGTGTTTAAGTTTCACAGCTCCGCCAATAACAATATCAAGCGGGAGGTCTTCTTTTGTGTCATAATAACTGGTTAATTGTGAACCGAGATTAAGGATTGAAACTCCGAGATTCATTTCCTGTTCCGGCACATGGTAGTGTAAGCCTACATCTACAGCCAGCGCTGTTGATGACCTGTCGGCTATTCCGGAATAAATAAATTTTGCATTAGTTCCATAATAAAAATTTTCATCAAGCTGATTCGAATACCCTAAAATAAATGCTGCTTCACCGGCACTAAATTCACCGAAACGGTTACCGAATTCATCCGCTTCATCAAAGCTTCCATAGTTTATATATTTAATTGCAGCACCAATCCTTCCCAGTCCGTCAAACTCTGTTGAGTATGATATACTGGCTAAATTTATATCCATCAGGTGCTTTACAAATGAAAAAGAAACCGGATTATCTGTAAGAAGGCTTAATCCTGCGGGGTTATAAAATATAACATCTGCATCATCGTTATTAGTTACGAAACTGCCGCCCAATGCCCCTGAACGTGCACTCGGATCAACTCTTAAAAATTCGTAAGTGCTCTGGGCAAATGTAAATGATGATAAAAATAAGGATGTAATTAGTACTAATGCTGACTTTTTCATTAATTCTCCTAAAATCTGGCACCTATTTAATCATATTCAAAAATAAAGGCAAGGGTAAGAATGCAGTAGCAGGAATAATTTGGAATTAATATATTAAGAATATTGAATAAGGAATTCATGTTTATATTTCGTTTGATTATACCAAATTACTGAATGTTGGAGCAATGGGGTATGGGAAATTACTCCATCTATCTATTCTTCCAACTCTTAATATACTTAGTAAGTTGTAATGTATAACACTCTTTAAATGAAACTTCATTGATTCTAATTCATCTAAATATGCGGAAACTGAATATTCTTTCCCTTGATTCAGCATCTATTAAAATTTAGATTTGATTATTAAAAACGGAGAATGAAAAATGAACAGCGTTAAAACAGTATTCTTAATGACGGCAATGATGGCATTGTTTCTTCTGGTCGGTTACGCACTCGGCGGCAACTCCGGAATGACTATTGCTTTTATATTTGCACTGATAATGAACTTCGGATCTTACTGGTTCTCGGATAAGATTGTATTAAAAATGTATCGTGCTCAGCAGGTTACGAGAGAACAATCACCAAAATTTTACAACATGGTTGAACAGCTTGCACAAAACGCAAACCTTCCAATGCCTAAAGTTTATATTATAAATGATCCTACACCAAATGCTTTTGCCACAGGCAGAAATCCTAAAAATGCTGCGGTAGCTGCAACAACAGGCATATTACAAAGTCTTTCCAATGACGAAATAGCTGGTGTGATGGCTCACGAACTTGCGCATGTTAAAAACAGGGATATTCTTGTGAGTACAATTGCAGCAACACTTGTTGGAAGTATAACTTTCCTGGCACAGATGGCGGGCTGGGCGGCAATGTTTGGAAGAGGAAATGATCGTGGCGGTAACGGGCTTGGTGGATTAGTATTAATAATTTTATCACCAATTATTGCAATGCTGCTGCAAATGGCAGTATCACGATCAAGAGAATTTATGGCTGATTCAGGCGGTGCTAAAATAAGTGGTAATCCAATGGCACTTGCAACAGCTTTAGAAAAAATTTCCCGGGGAAACCAGATTAAACCGGTTAATCACAGCAGTCCTGCTTCCGCTCATATGTTTATTATAAATCCACTTACAGGCGGAATGGGTAAATTCTTTTCAACACATCCACCCACAGAAGAAAGGATTAAAAGATTAAGAGAAATGGCAATGGGAAGAAGATAGTCCGGTTTTGAATTTCTTCTCCCTTAGAAAAATGAATAGTTTAATGAACGATAAATATTAAATTTTTCATGATCAAACTAAGACTTAGTTACAAAAGACACTTGATATAAATTATAATTCTGTTGATATTCGGACTGCGATGAATAAAAAATTTTTTTATATAGCCGGAGAGAACTTTAAAACTCTCCGGTTTTTTATTTTTACCGTTATATTCTCATCAGTAAGTATTGCTCAATCCATTAACAATCTGGATATATTTTATCTATTAGTGGATTCAGCAGCCACCGAGGCAGCTCAGGATGTATCAAAGGTTACAGAAGAAATAAGTATATCGGTTGAACTTGGCACATACTATACAATTTTTGAAAATCCTATCATTTCAAAATTTTCTTCAAAGGGAATAAAAGTTATTAGATCATCCGGTTCCTCACAACAAATTCCTCATTTGAATTTTGTTCTGGATAATGCGGAAGTTAATTATAAAGACCAGGAACGGGACGGATTTCTTGGAGATTTTTTTGTGACAAGAGAAGTTACAATTTCAGGGAATTACTTACTCACATCGGCTGACGAAATTACTTCTGCACAGATGAAGGAATTCAGCTATAATTTTAATGACAAAGTAAAAGCAGATTCTTTGGATGGAATTGAAAACCGTTCATTTCCATTTACTCAAGGTCAGCTTCCCCCCGAGCCATTTTTCTCCAGCCTTTTAGAACCTGTTTTAGCTGTAAGCGCAGCCGCTGTTGCTGTAATATTGTTCTTTTCAGTGCGCAGCAAGTAGCAAAATTTACCTTTGAAGCAGATATGAAAATCTTTATTATTACACTCAATTTTAAAAATAAAATTCGATTAAACAGAAACACAACAAACTTATATGCATAAAATAATAATCCTTGCATTACTCCTGCTTCTTACCTGGGGATGCTCATCTTCTTTAGACACAACAAATATGAATCATGAAGAACGTCTTGCATATGCAATTAAGCTTTATGATCAGGAAGATTATGACGATGCAATAAATGAATTACAGGCATTAATACTTCAATATCCCGGCAGTGCAATAATAGATGATTCTCAATACTATCTGGCTTTATCCAGGTATAAAAGAGGGGAGTATATACTTGCCGCTTTCGAATTCAGTAAATTGATACGTAATATGTCTGCCAGTGAGTATCTTCCTCAAGCGCAGTTTATGCTTGCAGAGTGTTATTATGAACTCTCACCGAATGTAAATCTTGATCAGACATATTCGAAAAAGGCAATCGAAGAATACCAGGCTTTTATAGATTTCTTCCCGTTAAATGAAAAAGTATTTGAAGCGGAAAAAAAGATTTCCGAACTGAATAATAAACTGGCAAGAAAAGAATTTGAGATAGCAGTGATTTATGAAAAGCTCGAGTACTATTCAGCCTCTCTGAAATATTATGATAACGTTTTGGAAATTTATCATGATACTCAGTATGCACCGCTGGCTCTATATAATAAAATATTTATACTGGAACAAAGAAACCAGAATGGTAAGGCTATCGAAGAAGCTGCTAAATTCATAGATAAGTATCCTGATCATAAGAACTTCAACGAGGTAAAGGAGTTCAAGGATAATTTAGAAAAAAAATTGTCTGCAAGTAAATGAGTCAGTTAAAAAGTAAAAAGATGATTGATTCATCAATTACTATGACTGAACTAGTATTACCGCATCATACCAATCAGCTTGGTAATTTACTTGGCGGTCAGTTGATGCATTGGATAGATATTTGTGCCGCACTTAGTGCAGCCAAGCATAACAACAGGGTTTGTGTTACCGCATCGGTAGACAGGATAGATTTTCATCACCCGATAAAACTTGGTGATGCTGTTATGCTTGTGGCTTCTATTAACAGGGTTTTTAATACTTCTATGGAAGTTGGTGTTAAAGTTTATGCTCAGAATTTCAGGGAAGGTACAAAAATACACAGCAATACAGCTTATCTTACTTTTGTTTCAGTGGACAATAAAGGTGTTCCAGTTAAAGGAACAAAAGTTGTTCCTGAAACCCCTGATGAAAAAAGACGTTATGAAGAAGCACTCACCCGAAGAGAAAACAGACTTAAGACAAGAATTAAAAATCCTTAGTCTTTTTTTTATTCTTATTTCCTCCGATATGTCCTTCACCCAGGTACCGCTTAACGGTTTCTGCAAACTGACAGCATTTATGATCGATTCAGGATATAATGATCTTTCCGGTTTTAACTTCAATAGCGATTCATACACAGACCTGATTTTTGTTAACAACTTTAACAAAAAGGTTTTGATAGCGGAAGGGTTTGGGTCAGGTGAGTTTAAGCGTCCGGTTAATCATACTTTTCCGTTATCATTCAGCAGTATAGAGCCGATAAAAAATAATCGAAATGAAATTGAAGCTTACGCATTTACTTCCAGGGCGGATAGAACTTTTGGTATCTATACATTTTCATCAACCGGTTCAGCTAAATTGAATGCCAGTTTCAGGTTCAATTCTTATCCGGACAAGATCAGTATTGCAGATATCAATGATGATAACAGGAATGAGTTCCTCATATCGGGAAGTACTTTCAGCGGATTATCCATACTATCCTTTGAAAATCAGAAATTAAAAGAAAAGAAAATATCCACCAATTCCAGCTTCAGTTTTGCACACTTCATTGATATTAATAATAACGGATATAAAGATATTGCAGCTTATAATTTCAATACAGGTGATATCCATTTTTTATATAACGATGGTATAGGAAATTTTACAGAGGTAAGAAAAATTTCTTATCAGCTCCAGGCAACACAATTCCGCACATTCGATTTCAATTTAAATTATAGTAACGATCTTATTATAAGCTCCGGTAATTCGATAAAAATATTTTACGGTGATTCCCGGTCATCTTTTGATACAACTGTTACCATAAATACATTATTTCCTGTTGATGATTTTATAACCGGTGATTTTAACAATGACGGGTATTTTGATATTATTTATCTTTCTAAAGATGCAGGAACAATCTCAACAATATTTGGAAATACGGATGGCAGTTTTCATAAAGAATTTATTCATCTGAAAAGAAACAGAATTCATGCCATCTCGAATTATATAAGCAAGTTTAAAAATGGTATCGTATACCTGGCTGATGATGGTGAAGTTGGATTGATTTCCAGGTTAAATCTTCTGAATAATAAATTTGACCTTGCTATTGCTGTTCAACCCGAAGCTTTAGCTTATTTCGATAATGAGTTGAACGGAATCAATGATATTGCCTTTATAGATGGATGGAATAACTCTCTTAATATTTTAATCAGGAACAGAGAGGGTATACCTGCTAAGTTTTATTCTGTCCCGTTATTCGGCAGGCAGAATAATATCCTAATTGACAACACTAATAAGAACGTAAAGGAATTCTATTGCTTTTCGGAAGGGTCAAGACTAATTGAAATAGTTACTGTTGATTTTTCTAACAATAAGATTGACCGCGAACAATTTTACGCGCCGGGTAAATTGAATGATATAAGTATAAATAATTCAGACGAGGATGACCCGCAAATCCATGCAGCTTATACGAAAAACAATAAACTCTTTTATGGAATAATCAGAAAGCAAAGCAAGAGTTATACATTTTCTGAATATCCTACTGATAATGTTGTGTATGCCGACGTTGAAATGATACGGTTGAGTACGCCTGTTTTATCATATTGGAAGATGAATAAGGACAAGCCGGCTTTATTTCATTCAACAATAAATGAAGATGAGCTGAAGACAACACTGCGTCAGCATATTGGTACAATGCAGGCGGAAATATTCTCTTTATCAAAAGTGAATAACAACACCGACTCATTCATTCTGGTAAGCATTATAAAATCAGATAATAATAATTTAATTTCGATTGTAAATGAAAACAATGCAGCATTGATTAGTGTTGATAAGCAGTTTCCAGGTCTTAGGATAAAAAATAAAAATCACTTATCTTTTGGCAGCAGTAACTCCCTGTTTTTTTATGATGAAGACAGAAATACTGCAGGCAAAATTGAGATATCACCAATAAATAATAATTTGAAAGTACAGAATATATCCAGGGATATATATGCTTACAATTTTATTATTGTGAATCTGGATTTCCTGAACGAGCATCTTATATACTCTAATAAACTAAACGGATCAATCTCTGTAAGGCATATTGAATGACAAAGTCATTTCTGA
>JAWOIK010000071.1:0-33156 GCA_046484705.1 Ignavibacteriaceae bacterium
GGATAGATTCTAAAAGTTTACTCACATAGTAAAGTAGGTGTTGCTTAATTTAAAGTAACAACAAAATAATAAAAAAGGAGAAGTACTATGGGTGAACTAAAGGATCAAATGCTTGGATTAATGGAGTTAAAAAACTTCAGCCAAAAAACAATTAAGTGTTACCTTATGTATATGAAAGAGTATGTAAGGTATTTCAAAACATCGCCTGACCAGTTGAGTTGTGATGATGTATTAAAGTATTTATGTTACCTGAAGGATGAAAAGAAGTCGAGTTGGTCCGGGATAAACATAGCGTATTCAGCCTTAAGATTTTTTTACGAAAGTGTGTTGGGCAGATATTGGGATGTAAAAAAAATACCTCGTCCTAAAATAAATAAAATGCTGCCTGCAATTTTATCGCCACAGGAAGTAAAAAGCTTGATTGAATCAACAAGAAATCCAAAACACAGGGTAGCGTTGATGACAACATATTCGGCAGGCTTGCGGATAAGCGAGACGGCACATCTTAAGCTAAGCGATATTGACAGTGAGTTGATGCAGATACATATAGTAAGAGGTAAAGGAAACAAAGACAGATACACGATGTTGTCTTTGAAGTTACTGGAAGAACTAAGAAAGTATTATAAGCAAGAAAGACCGAAACAATGGTTGTTTCCGGGCAGGAATAAAACCGAACCAATCAACCAGTCAACACTTCAAAGAGCGTTTAAGGAATCAAAAAAAAAGCGAAGATTACCAAAGCTGTTACAGTACATTCACTACGGCACAGTTTTGCAACGCATTTGCTTGAGAGTGGATGTGATTTATTCACGATCCAAAAGCTGCTCGGTCATTCCAGCATAAAGACAACAAGCATCTATTTACGGATAACACGCGATAATTTAGATAGAATAATAAACCCGCTTGACAGAATATTCCCTTCAGAAAAATGATAACGGCGGTAATGAATGCTTGCCGCAGCAATGAAGTGGCCGGAATATTCCATAGATACGGAAAGCAATATATTCAGGAACACAAACAACCTGCATATATATTAAAGGCAATTGGTGCAATACAGAAGTGCCGAACTGCTGCACTTGGCAGCCACGTGGAGAAGTGTGATAAATGCGGACACAAAAGAATATCATATAACTCTTGCCGTAACCGTCATTGCCCAAAATGTCAATCCTTAAAGCGAGAGAAATGGATACTTGAAAGGAAGAAGGAATTACTGCCGGTAAAATATTTTCACATAGTCTTTACAATACCCGAAGAGCTAAACCGGATAGCATTACAAAATAAACAGACCGTTTACAATATATTATTCAAGGCAACAAGCGAGACATTACTTAAACTCTGTAAAGACAAAAAACATCTGGGTGGAGAGGTAGGAATAATTGCAGTGCTGCATACCTGGGGTCAAAACCTGACAGAACATCCCCATCTTCATTGCATAGTAACAGGCGGCGGATTATCGGAAGGGCAAGACAAATGGGAAAAGCCGAAGAAATCTAAAAGGAAAGATTTCCTGATTCACGTAAATGTAATATCAGACTTATTCAAGAAGAAGTTTTTATATTATCTGAAAAGGTCATATAAAAAAGGAGAAATAAAATTTGAGGGTATGATAAAAACCATTGGCAGCGCAACCGTATTTAATGAGCTTATCGATAAACTATATTCAAAGAAATGGATAACATATTGTAAGCAGCCCTTTGGCGGAGCAGAACAGGTAATAAATTATTTGGGAAGATATACGCACAGGGTAGCCATTAGCAATCACCGGATAAAAAGTATTGAAGCAGCAAAAGTAACATTCAGTTACAAAGATTACCGCAACGGGAATCAGACGAAAGAAATGACACTTGAAGCAGCAGAGTTTATCCGCAGGTTTTTACTTCATATACTGCCTGATAATTTTTATAAGATAAGGTACTACGGAATTTTAAGCAGCAGGAATAAAAAGACAAAATTAGCCAGGAGCAGAAAGATATTAGCAGTAAAGGAAAACAGAGAAGAACAAACCGGTGTATTGAAGAGTTGGAAAGAAATCCTGTATGAGCTCACAGGTATAGATGTTACTCACTGTCCTGAATGCAGAGAAGGTAAAATGATACTTGTGGAGAGATTGATGCCTGAATATGCTGAGGCTAATCGTTCTCCATAATGGAAGACGGCTGAAGAATCAAAAAAAATGTTCCTTTGAAAACAGTAATATCAATTATCAGCGAACAGTAATGTTTTATGAACAATTAAACTTATAAAAACAGCAGCTGATTAACAGAACAACAGAATAAAAATGAAAATATTATTAATCCAGACATTAACTAAAAACAAATTAACTAATAGAATAAATGAAGTTGGACAATTACAGTATGGATGGATGCTATTAAATACCCATAGACTGGTAATGACGGCTTCGCACAACTATATTTTATCCGAAATTGAGGCGCTTGAAAGAAAGTACTTGATAAACGGTTAATAATATTGTTTGCAAAACCAGTCATATATTTTTTGTCTCAACTTCGGATAAAATACTTAATGTTAGGTTATTAAAAATGATGGATTCTATGAAATATTTTATTCTAAACTTTCTTTTTATTTTTATAATTGAAAAAGCCTCAGCACAAAACAAATGGCAGATTTCTTTTTCATCCGGTGCAATAAGTCCAGAATTTCTAATTGGTTCTCCCTTAGGTTATCAATCTGAAGGTAGAATATTTTATGAAGTTTTAGATAGTGTTTATTTGAGTATTTCTACAGGATTTCAAAGCTGGGAAAAAGCGATTGGATTCGGGGGAAATAAATTTAAAGCAATTCCTTTATTAGCTGGAATAAAACAATCATTTCCAATCGGCTTATTTTCTCCATACTTTGGCGGAGAATTAGGAATTCATTTTATTACTCGAGAATATACATTTCAAACATATAAACCTTCTGAACGATTTGAAGGATTCTATAGTTTAGTTTCATCAACGCCTGCAAAAGAGTCAGTGACCAAATTTTCTTTTGCAATAATCATTGGTTCAACCTTATCAATAAATAAATTTTAGATTTAGATATGAAAATAAAATATAATAATATATCGTACGATTTCATTTATATCTATCATCCAACCGTTTTGACAAGCACGGGCAGAATATACTTTTATAGTTTCTTAGCAGGCTTAAATTATAAATTGTAAAAAAACAGCCTAACTTCCTTTCCATTTGACAACAATCAGTCAGATTTTTAATTTAATATTTATTGATCAAAAAACCTTCATCAGGAGGCAGTGATGGTTAAGAAAAAAGAGAAAGAAATATTAATAATTAAAGACCTTGCTACATTTGAAAAAATTATAAACAAGGACGACAAACCGTATGATATAAATATGATGGTTATGCCAGGAACTCTTGAGGATAAACACAAAGATGTTGACCCAAGGATAGGCATACAGCCGCTTCGCAGACAATTCAATCTTATCTATTTATTAATTGACGGAGTCCACGATGTTCATTTGGGTGCAGATTACAGCTGGTTAAAACCTAATGATTTGGTAATTGTTCCTGAGAACATGTTATACGCTTCAACGAACATCAGAAACTGTACAGGTTTTTGCATCCACTTTAAAACAGAATTTATTCAACCCTTATTAAATGGACCCATAACGGAGAAATTTCCTTTTTTTAATTATGAAACTGAGCATATAATCAATATAACAGAAGCAGAAACTCAAAGCATTCAAAAAGCATTCACAGATATCATTGAAGAATATGAAAGATTTTCACCGGAGAAAGCTTACCTCCTGCAGAATTACATATTTATACTTTTACTCCGAATCCGTGAAATTTACAGACCACACACAAAACTCATTAAACAAAATTTATCACGAGCTGAAAAATTGGCAAACAGTTTCCGACAACTCCTTGAGAAGAATTATATTAAAATGAGGAGAGTTGAACAATATGCAGACAGGTTAAGCATTACTGCAAAACATCTATATGATGTTGTGAAAATTACATTTGGAAAATCACCGCATGCAATGATAAATGATATGCTGCTTCTTGAAGCGAAAGTACAACTGGCTTCAACTGATAAAGCTGTTACTGAAATCGCAATGGATTTGAATTTTAATGATCAGTCGCATTTCAACCATTTCATTAAAAAACAGACAGGTTACTCTCCCATTGAACTTCGTAAACTTTATTCAATTCACGCCGAAGAAATCAAAATTCTTACAGGCCAGCATCCCGAATAAAAATAATATAATTTCCGATTTATACAATATTATCCGAAATATTTACAATCATTCCCTTTCAGACTACAATTATTTTCGCTTCCGGACATTAACTAACTAATTTTAACCAAAAAAGGAGTACAATATGAAAGCATGTTGTGTCACTTTAAATATATGGCAAATAAAATATTTCTTTATTGCTATACTGTTTTTATTCACTGCAATAGAAATTAATTCACAAACAAATAGCGAAAGGAAAGATAGGATGACACGTCAGGATATTTATAATGATATTGAACAAACTTTGGGATTAGTCCCATCATTTTTCAAACTTGTTCCGGATAGATCACTTGAACTTGAATGGACGTTGTTCAAAAGATTGCAACTTGAAGATAGCCCCATCCCTCCTAAATACCGCGAACTGATCGGGGTTGGTATATCCGCGGTAACAAAATGCAGATATTGTTCATTTTTTCATACTGAAGTTGCAAGATTATTTGGTGCGACTGATGAGGAAATTGAAGATGCCGTTCATTACGCGAAATCAAGCGCAGGATGGAGTGCTTATTTAAATGGTATGCAGGTAGATTACGAACAGTTTACTGATGAATTGAAGGAATCAATTGAGTTTATAAAAAAATCACAAGCAGCTAAATAAATATTATTGGTTGTTGAAGCAAAAACGGTATTTACACTGGCTGGGAATAATTGAATTAAACAATTTTAGTGATGCAATTTTATTGCTGAAATTTATTCAAAATGATTCAAAGACTTCTGGAAACCAGTCAGTGAGTAAATTTATTCATAACGTTCCTATGATGATAGATGAACATCTCTTTTACAGTTTAGTATTTATTAATTGATACTGTCACATGATAATTTATTTCAGGACTTGCTCTACATCGGCTATCAAGTCCTCGATATCCTCTATCCCTACTGAAAAACGGACAAGACTTTCCGTTAATCCCATTTTATCTCTTTCCTCTTTTGGAACTGAAGCATGTGTCATTGATGCAGGATGTGAGATTAAACTTTCAACGCCACCAAGGGATTCCGCAAGTGAAAATATTTTAACATTATTTAAAACTTTTTTGGCATTTTCTATTGTGCCGAAATCCGCTGATAACATTCCGCCGAAACCGCGCATTTGTTTTTTTGCAAGCTCGTGCTGCGGATGATCTTTTAGTCCCGGATAGATGACACGCTTGGCATAACCGGATTTTAAAAGAAAATCTGCAAACGCATTTGCATTTATTTCATGCTGTTTCATTCTTACCGCAAGAGTTTTTGTTGAGCGAAGCACTAACCAGCAGTCAAAAGGTGACGGAACTCCGCCTGCGGCATTCTGTATATATCGTAATCGTTCGTAATATTTTTCATTGCCGGTTACCAGCATTCCGCCTATTACATCACTGTGCCCGCCTAAATATTTTGTTGTTGAATGCAGAACAATGTCTATTCCCCACTCTATCGGATTTTGAAAATACGGACTCATAAAAGTGTTGTCACAAACAGTAATGAGATTGTTTTTCTTTGCAATATCAGCAACACCCTTTAAGTCAGTAAGATTTAGCATTGGATTTGTCGGCGTTTCAACAAATATCATTTTTGTGTTTTCACGTATTGCACTCTCCACATTTTTTAGATCAGTGGAATCAACCCAGGAAAAATCCAGTCCGTAATTTTTCATATTGAGTTCGTACAATCTGTAAGTGCCGCCGTAAACATTGTTGGATATTACAATATGATCTCCTGCTTTCACAAGACTCATAAGTGCGTGAGTAGCGGCAAGTCCGGAAGCAAAAGCAATCCCATACTTACATTTTTCTAACACAGCAATATTTTTTTCCAAAGCCTGACGTGTAAAATTATGAGTCCGTGCATACTCATATCCTTTATTTTTACCCAGTTCATCCTGAACATAAGTTGATGTCTGATAAATAGGAGTAATTACTGCTCCGGTAGTCGGATCAGGAATTTGTCCTGCGTGTATTGCGTCTGTTGAAAAGCCCATAACGTTTTCCTTTTTTGCTTTACCCTGAATCTGCCTGCAGCATGCAGGCTTGTTTCAAGGTCTTACTATTTTTATAAAGATCCCGAAACGATTTCGGGATTCTAGTTCATTCGTGTAACTCAAGCAGATCATATCTGGTAATAATATCAGTTATCAATCCGAAATCACTAACAAGAACTGCTGAATTATTTTTCAAATAGTTTTTCACTTCTTCTATTTCTGTTTTTGCGTCGAGTATAGGAAGTGAATCTTCCATTACATCGCTTATCTGAGAACTATATAATGCCGGGTTCTCGACTAACTTTCCAAGCAATTTATTTTCTCTGATTGAACCGAGCGATTGTCTTCCATTCATAACCGGAACATTTGAGTACCCGGTTTTAGTAATCAGTTCAAGCACATCTTTTACTTTGTCGGTTTCTTTAACCGAAACTATTTCTTCAAATCCTTTTGCTTTCTTAATATCGGAAATATCACGTAAAGTTCTTATCTGAGGATCAAGCATTCTGTTCTGCTTTAGCCATTCTATGTTGTGCATTTTAGATAAATATCTTTCACCGGTATCGCAAACAATAAAAACAACTACATCATTCTCTGTAAGATCCTTTGATACTTCCAATGCAACATGAACAATTGTTCCGGTACTTCCGCCGCAGAAAATTCCTTCTTCTTTTGTCAATCTTCGTGCGGCTGCAAATGATTCCTTATCACTTATGTTTATGATCTTATCTATGTATTGGAAATGTACGTTCTCCGGTAAACAATCCTGACCAATTCCTTCAACCAGATATGGTGAACCTTTAATCAGTTCACCGGATTCTTTATAGTGTTTGAATATTGAGCCAAGCGGATCGGCACCAATTACCTGTATGTCCGGATTTTTTTCTTTCAGATATCTTCCCGTTCCGCTTATTGTTCCGCCTGTACCGATGCTGGAAACAAAGTGAGTAATTTTGCCATCTGTCTGACGCCATAATTCCGGTCCGGTTGTTTTGTAATGTATTTCGGGATTCGAAGGATTAGAATATTGATAAGCAAAAAATGAATTTGGAATTTCTTTATGCAATCGTTTTGCTACATTTACATAATATTCGGGACTGTCAGGATCAGCAAGGTTTGAAACCACAATTACTTCTGAACCAAGCGCTTTTAGATAATTTATCTTTTCATCACTTACTTTTGATGTGACAACAAAAATACATCTGTATCCTTTTATGGAAGCAGTAATTGCAAGTCCGATCCCCGTATTTCCGCTGGTAGCTTCTATAATTGTTCCGCCGGGTTTTAGAATTCCACGCTGCTCGGCATCAATGATCATGCTGTAACCAATGCGGTCTTTTACACTGCCGCCGGGATTTGCTGATTCCAGCTTAGCAAAAATCTGCGGTTTTAATCCCCTATTAATTTTATTTAGTCTGATAAGCGGAGTATTGCCTATCTGTTCAAGAATGCTGTTTTTATATTCCAAAGGTTTTGCTCAATGTTTTGAAATTGTAGTTGCAATTTTAACGATTTGAACTGATTGATAAAAGTAAATTAGATATTAAAATGAAGCTTATATTCAAGAATGAATTGATGTTAAAATTAGATTGAAGTTTATAATCTAAACCCTCTTAGAAATTCTTCAGTACTCATCGGCCTTTTACCTTCCTGCTGAATTTCAAGTACACGGAGAGCATCTTTACCACATCCGATGACCAACTCAGTTTTATTTTGTTTGAACTCAAAAGGTTTAAGTTTTATATCCTGAACAATTTCTGTCTTATAGATCTTAATAACTTTTTCATTATATACAAAATATGCGGCGGGATGCGGTGATAAACCTCTAACTAAATTGTGAATCTCATAAGCAGATTTGTTAAAATCAATTAAACAAATTTCCTTAGTTATTTTTGGTGCGGGTGATGCAAGTGAATCATCCTGAGGCTGCAATTGATATTTGCCGGATTCTATGAGATTTACTGTTTCTAAAACAAGTCCGGCTCCAGCTTCACTCATTCTATCATGAAGGGATTGAAAATTATCATCCTTATAAATATCAACTTTCGTTTGAAGATAGACGTTGCCTGTATCGACTTTTTCCGCAAGTTTAAATGTGGTTAAACCAGTTTCTGTTTCACCATTTATCAATGCCCATTGGATTGGTGCAGCACCGCGATACTTAGGAAGATAAGAACCGTGAAGATTGAATGAACCATACTTTGGGATATCAAAAACCTCCTTTGGTAAAATTCTGAATGCAACCACTACAAAAAGATCTGCATTTAATTCCTTCAGTTTTTCAATGAAGTACTGATCTTTTAATTTTTCTGGTTGATAAACAGGAAGGTTATTTTGAAGTGAAAATTCTTTAACAGCGGTATATGAAACTTTTTTACCTCTTCCACGTTCTTTATCTGGTTGAGTAACAACACCAACTAAGTTGTGATTACTTTCAATAAGAATTTTTAAGGATGGAATTGAAAAATCCGGTGTGCCCATAAAGACTATGTTCATTCTAATATTCCTTACAGCAACCGGTAATCAGTGTTTTCGCTGATAGGATACTCAGTTTCAATCTTCCGTTTTTGAATTTTATTCAATGATTTTTTGAGCTGTTTTTTCATTTCATCACTAATCAGGTCTGTAAAAAGAATTCCCTTAAGATGATCATACTCGTGCTGAATTACTCTTGCATATAAATCATCAGCATCAATTTGCTGCTCATTCAGATCAACATCCAGATATTTAATTGAAATTTCTTTTGGACGGATTACCTCACCGCGAATATCCGGGATGCTAAGGCATCCTTCCTCTATTGTCACCAGTTCATCAGATTTATTCACGATCTTAGGATTTATCATAGCGATAGGTTTATACTTTTCATAGTTTTCAACGGGAGATATATCAACAACAAAAATTGATTTATTAACTCCAACCTGGTTAGCAGCCAATCCTATTCCATTTGCATTTCGCATAGTTTCAAACATAAACTTTATAAGTTCAATTGTTTTGTCATCAATTTTTGTAACAGGACTAACTTTTTTTCTTAATATTTTATCACCATAAATGGTAATTGGCAATACAGACATAAATGTAAGATAATTAATTATTAGATGTTTGATTCAAAAATAAACAATCAGCTATCATAAAAAAACCCCGGCTGTTAACCGGGGCAATATACTTCTATTAGCAAACCAGTCTACGCAACTAACAGGTTTCCATCCTTCATTAACAGCTTTTCATCCATCCATACGGTTGGTTTTTTGATCAGTCCGTCAAGATGAATCGGAACATTAAAAGTACCGCCCATAGTGATATTATTTCCTAAGGCAAGATGAATTGTTCCCATAACTTTTTCATCTTCAAGTAAAATACCGCTAAGTTTTGCGGAATCATTTGTACCGATTCCAAATTCCGCAATGTTTCTTGCACCTTTGCCGACTTTATCGAGCATTGAAATTAATTTTTTTGCTATCGGTCCGCCGGAAATTTTAGTAGCGAATCCATCTTTAACTTCTATCCTGAGATTTGCATTTTTCAATAAGCCAAATCCAGCCATTGAGCCATCAACAACAAAAACACCGTTTGCCGTACCTTCAACAGGTGCAAGGAATGTTTCACCGGTTGGAAGATTTCCACTCTCACCTTTTTTATGAAATAATCCTTTACTGGCAATAGGCTTCATACCGGTTATATTGAAACTTATATCTGTTCCTGCCGGTGCTGTAACCCTGATGTGATTTCCTTTTTCAAGTATCTTAGCGAGTTTTATTGATCGTTTTGAGATTGAATTGTAATCGGCATTCATACCCCGGATCATAATTTCTTTTGTTATACCCGGAAATGTTGCAATCCTTGTTCCAAGTTTGGAAGCACTTCTTCGTGCATCAGTATGAGTCAAAGATTTTGCAGTAGGACAAAAAACCAAATCAAATTTTTTCATAAGATCAGCCACTGCAGCAGGCGGTTCTTCACCGTTAATTTTACCGGCTTTGATCTCAACATACAATGACTGATGACCAAGACGTTTTGCATTTTCATATATTGATAATCCGATTTCCCGTTTTAGCTCATCGCTTATAACAAGAATGCTTTCATTTTTTTTTGCACCCATGCAGGTTTTAATAGCAATTGTGGAAGCGGTATCGAGTTTTGTTAGTTTCATAGTATCTCCCTGATTTTAACGTATAAAGAAATTAAAGCGGGAATCCTATATTAAGCTGAAGTAATGCTCTGAATCCTCCGCCTTTTATAAAATCTGTTTCGTCGCCGGAATAATTCTCACCAAGAAAATTATTGCCTTCATCATCTTCCATTCTTTCAATCTTCATTATGGTATATCCGGCTGTGCCTTCAAGACTTACGTAACCCTCAATCAGGTATACAATGAATCCTGTACCGATTGAATAACCAATATCAGGTGCATCATTATTAAATCTGATTACAGAGGTGTTTCCAACCTGGTTTATAGTTCGTTTAAACCTTACCGAATTAAAATTTAATTCACCATCCACTATTTTCCAGTTTAAAAAAGTTGTTATTGGTATACCAACATCAACCCCCACACCCCAGGATTTAAGATCGAGATCATATTCAACATCGGGATAAGTACCTGATATATTGATGTTTTTCTTTTCAGACAAAACCTGGTAATAACCTTTGGTTGATAAAAAGAAACCGCTGAACTTTGCTCTGAAAAAATTAAGACCTACTCTGAATCCTTTAGCGTCACCAAATTCATTAAATTGAGGATCGATTATCAACCCGGGTTCGGATCTGAGTTCGCTGCCGTAATATTTCAAATATCCCGGTTCGAAAGATTGATAAGAATAGCCGCCAAATCCGCTTACAAATCCAAAGCAGCCAAATCCTATAGATTGCGCATGAATATATGAATTGGCATTCAATATTATAAATAAGGATATTATCCCAGAGAAAATTTTAAGCATAACACATCAATTTAATTTCTAAATTCAACTTACATAATAAAGTTTAGAAATGATAGACATTACACAGGACGAATGATTCTCATTTAAACTTAATTTATTTCGGCTCTATTTCTTTTCCCCCAATCCGGTTTTAGTGGTAATTGTTTCCAGACCATGTGCATTAGGACCGGTTTCGGTTTTCCACAACATAAAAGAAAAGAATAAACCAAGCGATGCAAGCGCAGTAAATATCCACATACCCGGTGTATAGCCTTCCGGATTTTCCGGACCGGCACTGAACCAATCGTTCGTGAACCCAATCAGCCATGGAATTGCTGCCATTCCAACCTGCTGGCATAAAGTCATTAAAGAATATCCCGAACCCAATCTTTTTTGTTCCACAATATAAGCGACTGAAGGCCACATCACTGCAGGTATCATTGAAAAAGATATACCAAGCAGTACCATTACAATTAATAAAGTAAGTGGTATTGCACCGGTACCAATGAGTGGAATTGTAACTGATACCAACGGACCCGGAGGCATATATGTTACCACAAGAAAGAGTGGAAATAAAATTATAGTACCTATAATCATAAAGAGTGATCTTTTACCGACCTTATCAACCCATAACCCAAACAATGGAGTTGCAATCATTGCTGCTAATGGAAGTAAACTATTAAGTATACCGGCAGCATCTCTTTCTAATCCATGAGCCTGCTGAAAATAATAAATTGCAAAAGCACGGAATGGAAACACTGTTGAATAAAATACAACACAAAGTGCAACTATATACCAGTACGATTTGCTGAATGAATAGAGACCCTTCAATTCAAATTTTTCAGTTTCACCTGCTGCTTCAAGATCGAATTTTTTTTCTGCTGAACTTTCCATTGCCCAATAAAGCATTGCCCCTGCAACTGAAATACCAGCAATTGCTGTTGCCAGCCAGAGAGGGTCCTGCCAGTTTTCGTAAAACGGACGTGCCCAACCCGGAGATAAATCTGCTGACCATGATCCGAGTCTTGCAATTGTAAGATTTAAACCGAATGCAAGACTTAAAGTCTTTCCTTTAAACCATTTTGCTAAAGCCGTTGTAACCGCAACTATTAAAGGTTCCGCCCCAATGCCAAGTACAAATCTTCCAATCATCATAACATAAAATTCCGGCGACAATGCAGTTATTAGCGCTGCAACCAGACAAATTACAGCGAAAACCAGGATTGATTTTTTAGTACCAAACTTATCAATTATAAATCCGCCAACTAATAATACTATAATAGCAGCAATACTGTATACTGTATATAAAAGTCCTAATTGCTGGTCGGTAAAATTTAATTGGGAAGAGAGTAAATCGAATACAGGGGCTATGCTGTCATAGATATAATAATTTCCAAACATTGCAAGGCTGACAAATATTAGTACGAGCCACCGGTAAAGAGCTGTGGGTTGAGGTTTTCGGTCAATAGTTGTATCCATAATTCTTCCGTTTACTGAATAAAAAAAAGAACTTTCATTATTGAGACAGAAAATAACTCAGAAAATCTATTAATAAAAGATTTTCAATCATTAAATAAAAAATCCCACGTTATAATATTGAAGTCCTGAGCTCAACTATATAACGCGGGAGATAAATAATAAGATAATTTACTTAGCCGGAATATTCTCTAATGCCTTTACTAATTGATCCCAGAATTTTGGAACGGTATCAATTTTTAATTTTTCATCGGGTGAGTGAACTCCGAACATTGTTGGACCAAATGAAATCATATCCATATCAGGGTATTTTTCTTTAATTATTCCACATTCCAGACCGGCATGAATTGCTTTTATTTCAGGCTCTTTACCATACAGGTCGCTAAATGACTTCTTAAATACTTTAAGTATTTCAGAATTCATATCCGGTTTCCATCCGGGATAACCATCATTGTACATTAGTTCGGCTCCAGCCAGTTCGAATGCAGATGATACCATATCTCGAATGTCAGTTATTTCTGAAGCAACAGAACTTCTTTGTGTTGTAACTACATTAACATGTTTACCTTCTGTTGTTACCACCGCAAGGTTTGTTGATGTTTCAACCAGATCCGGAATGTCCGGTGACATTTTTATCACACCATGCGGTACGGCATAAAGTGCATTGATCAGGTTTTTCTGAAGTTTAAGGTTAAATACTTTTTCAACGTTTTTAACTTTATCTAAACCTACTTTTAAATCCGGTTCAGCAGAAACGTATTCTTCCTTTACTGTTGCATTAAATTTCTTCACAAACTTTTTGAATGTTTTTTCATCTTTCTTAGGGATTACAACTTTTGCAAAAGCTTCACGCGGAATTGCATTGTGTTTGTTGCCGCCTTCAATACTTGCAATCCTGTATTCATTGGTTTTGCCGTAACTATACAGTAATCTTATTAATAGCTTAACAGCGTTTGCTCTACCAATATTTATTTCCAAACCTGAATGTCCTCCTTTTAATCCTGTAACATTCAATTCAAATGCTAAATTATTTTTGGGAGTTTTTTCAGGTTTAACTTTAAATGATGCCCGTGTATTTAACCCGCCGGAACACCCGATATAAATCGATCCTTCTTCTTCGGAATCCATATTTATAAGGATATCTGCCTTCAGCCAGTTTTTCTTTAAACTATTTGCACCTGTCAATCCGGTTTCTTCATCAAGTGTAAACAATGCTTCAATAGGTCCGTGCTGAATGTCTTTTGATTCGAGAACTGATAATGCAGCAGCAACACCAATACCATTATCAGCACCCAGTGTGGTTCCTTTTGCTTTTACCCATTCCCCATCAATGTATGGCTGGATCGGGTCATTATCAAAATCATGTTCAACGCCTCTGTTCTTTTCGCAGACCATATCAATGTGAGATTGAAGGACAACTGTTTTGCGGTTTTCAAATCCCGGTGTAGCCGGTTTACGGATCAGAATACTTCCGAATTTATCTTTTGTGGTTTCCAGTCCTAACCGTTCGCCTACCGATACAATGTGTGCGGCAATCTTTTCCTCTTTTTTTGATGGTCTGGGATATTTACATATCTCTTCAAAATGATTCCATAATAATTCCGGTTTAAGATGTCCTAATATAATTCCCATAATTACTCCTAATAATTTACTTCGCTGAATGAAATTAATTTATTTTCAAAAAGTTGTAATAAAAATTTGTTTATTCTTTCATCGGCAGGCTGAATTTCCTCACCGAATTCCTGAGTACTTTTATTAATGATGTCTCTTATAGTATTACTCCCGTCCATGTTTAGCCAGATAAATGATCCGAATTTATCCAGTTTTATTTTAAAAAATTTATTCTTCAATTTTGGCAGAATATATTTAACTGCTAATGTGTTTTTGAATTTTGGTTTAATAACCGTAACAAGGTTTTCTATGTCTACTTCTTCGGAATGAAGTTTAACAGGAGTTAAATCAGAAGAGTTTCTCGTCCTTAATATTCTTTTTTGTTCAATGAATGAAAGAGGCATAATAATAGTAATAGCATTCTAAATAGCACTTCAAATATAAGAAGGATTATTCAGCCCGGCAATTAAAATAACTATTGTTAAGCTTTTACACCGGAATTGGGGAATCGCAGGATCACTGTAGTACCATAATTTAGCTGACTTTCAATTTCTATTGTTCCGTTGAGTAATTCCACCAGTTTTTTTGTAATAGTTAAACCGATGCCTGTTCCTTCATAATTACGGTTTGATCCTTCACTTACCTGGCGGAAAGGCTCAAATATCAGGTCAAGATTCTCCTTTGAAATTCCAATTCCTGTATCTTTAATTTTTATAACAACATCTTTTTCATTCTGATGTAAGTTTATATTAACCTGACCTTCTTTTGTATACTTTACTGCGTTGTTAACGATGTACTTGATAATCTTCAAAAAAATATTTGCATCTACTCTTATGAAAATTTTTTCTTCAGATCTCTGAATATTAAATTTTAACCCTTTTTCTTCAGCATCCGATTTAATTGAACTTGTATATTCTTCAATAAATGTATTTATTTCTAAATTATCGTAAATAAGACGTAATTGCTGCGATTCAATTTTCGAAAGATCAAGAATTGCATTAAGAGTTTCATTAAGTCTTCTGCTGCTTTTATTAATTAACAAAGCCATTTCCCGCTGGTTTGCATCATCCAACTCCGCTTGCAGAATTTCAGAAAAGCCGATTATTCCGCTCATCGGGGTATTAAGTTCGTGACTCATATTAGACAGGATAATTGTTTTCAGCCTGTCGTTTTCTTCAGCTCTTTCTTTAGCTTCTATTAATTCGGATTGTAATTTTTTTCTTACTGAAGAGTCGCGAATTATAGCAAGAATTATTTTTTCACTGTCCTGTTCAACATATTTTGCACTTATCTCAACAGGGAATGAACTTCCGTCTTTTCTTCTGTGAACGCTTTCAAACATAGTTCCATCATCTAATCCAATCTGATCAAAAATTATTTTTTCATGCTCATAATCATTAACACTTAAATCAAAAAAATTCTTATTTACTATTTCCTTTTCAGAGTATCCGTAGAGATCTATAGCTCTTTTGTTTGCTTCCAGTATTCTGCCGTCTGTATTCATTGTTAAAATTATATCATTGGCATAGCGTGTCAAGGAGGTATATCGTTCGGAAAGCAGGTCTTTTTCTTTTTTCAAATTGATAGTTCTTGCCAAAAAATGAAGCCGGCTTCTTTTCCAGATTGCATAAGTTATACTTGCTGAAAGTGTAATTAGTAATATGGCAATTATAAAAATTATAATTGCATCATTCTGAACAGATTTTATAACCTGGTCTTCATTAATTTTTGTAATCAGATTCCAGTCTGTGCCGGCTATATTCTTCGCAGAGGCATAAATACGTTTACCCCTGAACTCTATTCCTTTAATTAATTCTGCGTCTTCCGGAATAGATCTTAATATTTCCCTATCCCTGCTGCTAACCGGTAAAGTTTGAATTGAAGAAATTTCATCACTGCTGATATCTTTAATTAAAAATGCCAGGTTGCCATCAGATTTTGCCAGTATGAATTCTACATTACCGGGTTCGCTCTTTGTGTAGTCAATTATCGGGTGAAGGTATTCAAAGAAAGAATACTCAGCCCATAAATAACCACTAATATTATTTTTACTTCGGATTGGTACTACTACAGCCTGAACCAGGTTTTTATTATCACCGATGTACATATTTGTAATTGACGATGAGTCATTTTCAAGCATTACCAGAAGTTCATGCTTCATAAAATTTTGTTTTATGTTATGCAGACTGTCCGTAGTAAAAATGATATCCACATCTCTGCTGAATATATTAATGCTTGAAAACCCGATATTAATCAGCAGATCATCGGTTAAATTTGATATTCTGTTTAAAACTGTCCGGTTTGGCTTTGAAGTAAATAATCTTATGAATTCGCTGTTTACAGAGGGAATATTCAGAAAGGATTCAATTATTCTTTTTCTCTGATTCTGTTCACTTTCTATTTGTTGAAGTTTAATTTCCTTTATCGCAACAATATGACGTGTTAATTCATCTTCAATTAAATTTTTTCGTTGTATGTAAAATAAATAGCCTGTAACTGAAATTACAATTGCTATTAAAAGGAAATAAAGAAGATATCTGAATGGAAATCTATCCTGTGCCAACCTGTTCATAGTATCACTTTAATAAATCTCTTGTTAAAATTTTAACTTTCTCATCCCAATATGGCAAATTGCAAAATCGTATTTTACAGGATCATCAGGATCGAAATGCTTTAGATTGTTTGTTATTTCTTCCGCCATTTGCCAGGATACATTCTTTCTTTTTGTCAATTTTAAATTCCTGCAAATTCTGGCTACATGAGTATCGACAGGTATAAGGAGTTTGTTTGTTTGAATACCTTTCCATATTCCAAAATCCAGTTCATCTTTTCTTACCATCCAGCGTAAAAATAGATTCATTCTTTTGCAGGCGCTGTTTTTTTCCGGCAGGGGAAACATAAAGGTAAATCCTTTACTTATCAACCCGTATTTTTTTTGATAACTTTCAAGAAAATATTTTGAAAACCCTGAGATCCCGTTTTTGATATTCTCATCATCAGGATTGTACCTGAAATGGAATAAGTTGTTCAATGATGTAAAGTTTTGATATATGTCTTTTAATATTTCAAACAGCCGGATTAAATCTTCACTTGTATAAAACCTGTGTTTAAGGTTATGAAATTTTTCAGCATCTGATTGCCGGAAATTTCTTATAAAATTATAAGGTGATCCTCCCGTTATTAAAATTATTTTATTCAATGAATTATTGATCTGTTTAACATTTCCATAAGCAAAAATCGAAGCGATTAATCCTATCACTTCAATATCCTCAGGTTTATTAAACTTATGTAAAAACTGCAGAGGATCAGGTTCCAGTTTACTTTTGTCAAATAAATTATAATGGTACTCTAATTTTTCATGGAGCTTCATCAACTGTTTTTCTATCCTATATTGAGCAAAGCATTAGACAGATCTTATTTGATTAACATCATTTTACGTGTTTGTTCAAAATTTCCAACTATCATTTTATAAATATATAAACCGGATGCAAACTCCTCCCCGTTGAACTGAACTTCATGTATTCCTTCCGGCTTTTCTTCATCAACCAGTACAGCAATCTCCTTTCCCAGCATATCAAAAACTTTGATCTGTATTAATGATCTTACCGGAAGTTTGTATTCAATTATTGTAGAAGGGTTAAAAGGGTTGGGATAATTCTGTTCAATACCAAAATCACTTAAAGTAATAAATTGAACATCAACCTCGTTCGAAAAACTGAAGCTGCCGTCATAATCTAATTGTTTCAATCTGTAAGAATATTCACCGGAGATAAAAGGCTTGTCCTCAAATCTGTAATCGGATAATTCTGTTGAAGTTCCTTTGCCGGGAACAAATCCGATTACACTCCACTCAGAGTCTTTATTAGTGACTATAGTTTTTTTTCGATGAACTTCGAATCCCTGATTATTCAATTCACTCACTGTCTGCCATTTAAGTAAAATACTTCCGGAATTTGATTCTGCTGTAAACCCGGCAAGCTCAACCGGAACAACAACAGTGGAATCGTAAATCAATGCCGTCCAGATACTCAAAGAATTTCCATCCAATCTGGTCCAAATCGGATAAACTTTTTTATTGAAAGCTGCAATGTTTGAGTAGTCACCAAAGAAAATACCTGAATTGGGAGAAAAAGAGGATTCGCTTACTTTGAAGTTCTCGAATGAATTTCCACCATCTGTAGATCGGGCAACGTAAACATCTGTTGCAACATTAGTTGTATTCCTTCTGTCATAAAAAATAATGTAAATAGCTCCAGTGGTTTGGTCAATCGTCATCCAGTTAAAAAACTGATGCCGCGTAGTGTTATCATCGTTAACTTTAAATGGTGCAGTCCAGTTATCACCTCCATCTGTTGAACGTGAAAAAAAGATATCCGTATTACTTGTCCCGTTTCTTTGATCAGACCAGTTTATATAAATATTACCGTGGAAGGGAGAGTTACTGCTTGTATCGCAGGCAGTTACAGGAAAGCCATTAGCACGGTAAATACCGGGTATATCAAAATCCCATCCTCCCGGCATGTCAGAAACAAAAATATCTTCACCCCATGTATCGCCGCCATCAAATGATCTATCAAATAATAACCCTAACGGGCCTGCCCAGCTTACATATATTTCACCATTCGGACCAACACAGGGAACTGCACCTTCGACTGTGTTATCACTATCTATACAGTTACCGCTAACATCGCTGATGGTTTGTGCTTCAGTCCAGTTAATTCCTCTATCGGTTGATTTAGAAAATTTTATTCTGGATGAATCATTCTGACCCGAACTTCCATAAGAATCAAATTCCGTCCAGGTCATATAAATGTTTCCTTTATATAACGGACTGTGCATATCAACGCCAATCCACTCCTTATCCTGGTTTCGGGGATTCAAAAATCCTACACCAGCTCCGTCGTTCCAGGTCTCCCCATTATCTGTAGATCGTTGAACCACTATTCTGTCAATCCAATATCCGGGAAACGGCGGATTAGAAAGATGACCATAGTATAAGTATCCTAATTCATCAAATACTACACAGGGATCACCCCAAACACCAAATGATGAAGTTAGTCGTTTTTCGCTCCATGTTAAACCGCTGTCTGTTGACCAATAGAAATGATTAATATTTGCTCCGGCAGCCAATACCTGGGGATTGACCGGATTTATTGCAATGGTTACTTCTTCCGGCTGGCTGCTGAGCGGACCGTCTATCCGAACGTTCTGATATTGTGAAAAAATCTGTAGATTAAAAAATGTTAATAGACAAAACAGTAATATTGTTTTCATGATCTCTCCTGTAGATAATCCCCAGTTTTAAAATAATTTCATCTGAAATTTAATTCTTTGTACAATCTATAAAAAGCATGGAGCACAAATACTTTAATAAAATTGTATTCAGTACAGTTTAAATTTATCCGGCAGAATTAATAATAATCCGATTTTCCTTACCTGACTTTTTCTCTGTAATTTTACATCATTATTCAGGAATATAATCAGGAGTAACCAATGAAAGATATCGTATCAGGCAAAAAGGTTTTACTTGAATTTGTTATCATAACAATCGGTGCTGCTATAATGGCTATTGGCATTGGCGTGTTTTTAGTTGATGCTAAAGTTGTACCCGGAGGCGTCAGCGGTTTATCTATGGCAGTTCATTATCTTTCAGGAGGTTCAATTCCTGTGGGTTTAATGATATGGGTTTTTAATATCCCGCTTTATGCATGGGGATTGAAAGCGCTTGGTAAAGAATTTGGTATAAGGACTTTTTACGGATTTACACTCAATTCGTTTTTTATTGATTTTTTCCGTGGGGACATTCCCGGATTTAATTTCATTCAATTTCAGAACTCGCAAACAATAACCAATCTCAGAGAAAATGATTTCCTGTTTATGGTTATTATCGGTGCTGCTTTGCTTGGAATAGGCCTTGGATTAATATTTAAGTTTAGAGGGACTACCGCTGGTTCTGATATTGTGGCTGCAATTATGCATAAGCGGTTTGGTGTTAAACCCGGAATGGCGATAATGTTGATTGACTTTTTTGTTATTTGTCTTGCCGGTTTAATAATTGAGATTAAAGATCTGGCAGATCAAAGATCAGCAGTTACACTTACCTTCTATGCTTTATTTCTTCTATTTATTTCCGGACGATTAGTAGATGTTATTATAGATGGATTTGACTATGCGCGATCAGCGTACATTATTTCTGATAAAAACCGGGAAATAGCAGATGCAATAATGAATGAAATGAGTCGTGGAGCAACAGCTATAAAAGCAAGGGGAATTTACCGGAATATTGATAGGGAAGTTATAATTACTGTTGTTACACTAAAGGAATTAAGTAAGCTTACACATATAATAAAAAATATAGACCCAACCGCCTTTGTTACAGTACATAATGTGCATGAAGTTCTGGGTGAAGGTTTCAGAAGAAGAATTTAATATCCTAAAAATTCACGACCTGGTTTTGATAATTTGAATTAATATATTTGTCAGAATTTGAAATCGATATATAGCATTATCTTCAATAGGTAAAAATATGCAGTCAAGGATCGAAATCTATGTAACAGTATTTATTCGCTGATTTAACAAGTAAATATTTTATATTAATTGAATTTTCTTAATGCAGTACTGCCATTTGGTTTGATCTCCAATAAACAGGATTAACCTTTTGAATATTTTGCTTTAAGCCAGTGTATAGTTTCCTGCATTAACAATTTCAGTTTTTCCTGGTCTATATCCGAAAGGTTTTTAATGTAAATGCATGCTTTGCCCATCTTGAATTTTCCTAGACCATCCAGCATATGTTTGTGTTTGTCAAGCCCGGTAAACACGTACAATGAAATTGCTGCCTTGCGGGGGGAGAAACCTATCATTGGTGCATCACCTTCGTGACCACTTGCGTATTTGTAGTGATAGCTTCCAAACCCGATAATACTTGGACCCCACATTTTAGGTTTATGTCCGGAAACTGACTGCATCAGTTTTATTAATTCGTAGCTGTCATTTCGCTTCTGAACTGTGTCAGCAAATTCGTTAATAAATTGCATTACATTTTTATCAGTTACAGTTGTTTTGTTTTTTGCCATAGATTAATTCCTTTAGAAAATAGTATTAATTTTATAGTTAGTGTCGAAGTAGTAAATCCTGTGTTACACATTTGTTTAAAAATAGCAATTAGTTTTGATCAAATCATCACTTCTCAAACAAGGACCGAATTTTATTATAACAATAGAATCACTACTGAAAAAGAAATATTTTTATGCGGATAGAATTTTCTAAGATCATCCTGAAACGTTAGTAACTAATTATTCAATATTATCCTAAACATTATTACTTTATCATCACGCTGTCAAACCTTTATGAAATTTAAAAAAGTAATAAGGGTAACCGTTTGATGGGTATTTGTTGTAACGCAGGTATCTTTAAGAAATTTAAACCCTTTCTTGTCTCAGACATCCCTTCAGGACTATCTATGTATTAAAAAAGAGAGACTTACATGTTCAGGAATAACTTATAATGTAATAACTTAAAATTAACTGAATTTTTTATTTACCTTGGAAATATTTAATTTTTCTGAAGCTATTCATCTATTTCCAATAAATACAAAATTCATTTTAATATAGGAGAACATGTTATGCGTGATCTTATGCTGATAATTCATTTTATCGGATTAGCAATGGCATTAGGGACCGGATTCGCTAATCTTTTTCTGGGTGTGGTAGCTTCTAAACTTGAACCTGCCGAAAAAGGAAGTTTTATGTCAAAGACCTTGATACTCGGCAGAATGGGACAGATAGGATTAGTATTGTTGATCTTGTCAGGTTTTTATCTGATCACTCCATACTGGGCGGCACTTAGTAATATGCCGCTGCTGATAGTTAAACTTATCCTTGTTACTTTCCTGGTAATTTTAATTACCATAATTATACTAATTGTCAGAAAGTCAAAAAAAGAAGGTAACCCTGCACTTCTTGCAAAGATAAAACCTTTAGGTATTATGAATTTCTTGCTGGGCCTTGCCATTGTTGTCCTTGCGGTTTTAATATTTCATTAAAGGTTTAAAAGGAAAAAATATAACTTTACTTTTTTACAGAAAACCACACCTAAGTAATCAGGTAAACAACTGGCTGCCCTGAACTTATTATCAAACTATCAGACTGCAGTGGGATTAAATAAAGTAACCTGTCTGCCGATGCATCTTTCTCGGCAGACATTCCTATGCTCCACCAATCGATTCACTTGATCATTTCAATCATTGCAGAAATCTCTTCAACCAGACCTTCAGGCGTTCCTGCATATCCTACACTAATAAACCTTATGTTCTGATCTTTATCTATTATAAATTTTGTGGGTATGCCGGTTACTTTATAATCAGTGATAACTTTGTTCTCTTCGTCCATTAATACCTGGAATGTATAATTATTCTTCTTTATAAAATCGGATGCATTCTGTTTTTTATTCTCAACTCTTTCCCAGGAATTAATAAATAAAAATCTGACATCAGGATCATCTGCAAAACTATTTACAGTTTGCTGTAAACCGGGAAATGATGAAATACATGGTCCGCACCAGGTTGCCCAAAAATCTATCATCACGGTTTTACCTTTTAGCTCTGACAAAGAAACCGTGTTTCCATTCAGATCCACTAAACTAAATTGCGGAGCCGGCTTGGATATCAATTCAGCATTAAGTTTTTCAAACAGCTTTTCTTTTGCTAGTGATTCAAATTCAGAAATGTATTCATCAAAACCAGAATCACTCCCCTTCACTTCTATATAAGCGGTTCTAAGCAGATCCTTCATAATTGGAGTATGGGTGCCGCTTCTCAGATAGTTTTCAATCTGGGTCATCGCAGTTTCAAATTTTTCATTTTCGACCAGGGATTTTGCATATACTTCATTCAGTTCAGGGTTGGTACTTTTTGTTATTGATACCATTTCTTCAAATGAATTTAATGCTTCTGGTTTTTTATTCAATTCATTCAATATTTTGCCGTTTACTAATAGTGAATATGCTAATGCAGTTTCCTTCATTTCAATAGCATCTTTTACAGTTTCATGTTTTTCCCTGGAGGAATTTTCATCCAATAAATTTTTCCTGGTCTGCTGAATGCCTGATTCCGAAATCATCATTGCAGTCTGTAAATCCGCCTTCTCTTCAAGCATTCTTGAAGCAATATAGTAGAACCGGAATGGACTAACTTTATCCTGGTTTGTTTTCAAGTATTGGAATGCACTGTTATAATCTTTAACATCACGGTATGCATTTGCGGCTAAATCATATGGTAATGTACTGAATTTACTTTCAGGGAATAATAATTCAAATTCCTGTACCATTTGGACTTTTTTATCAATATCAGTTTCGGTCCTCATCCTGTTAATATAATCGTTCTGCATGTATTCACCAGCCGGAAATTTCTCCTTCATCATATTAATATAAGTATCAACTTTTTCCTGGTTATAAAAATTTGTCATACCGTAATAAGTTATAAGCAGATTTATTTCTTTCTCTTTGAGATCAGAATATTGTTCAGTTTTTTCAGCCAAAGTCTGGTAAATGCTATCGGATTTTTCCGGGTATAGTGTAACAAATGTTAATAAATATGGTGAGATAAATTCCCTCTCTAATGCAGGATTACTTTCAAACTCTTTATTAAATAGTTCGAATGCTCTTTCCCTGTTTCTCTCCAGATCAGCATAAAAGGCACCCCAGGAGCTGATTGACACTGCTGAACCGGCTAATGCTCCGGGAATAAGTGTATTATTACTTTCATAAAAATTGATAAAGTATCCCTGGTTATCATTGTTATCTGATTTCTCTGCATGTTTGAATTTTACCAATGCACCAAAATGATTTCCTGAGGATCTGAATTTTCCTTTCCAGCCTATTCCTTCTTTAATCATCTCGATTGAGAAAGTAGTATCAAGATCATAGTTGTGTAAATGAATTATCATATCAATTGAATCTGAACCAGCTAAACTTGTACTGTCTGAAACATACATAACTGTTATTTCTTCACCAGGCTCAGGCTTTTCAGGATAAAAAGCAAATTTGCTTTTGAATTCTTCTTTCGGGGTGCAGTAATTGAACAAAAAGCCCGCTAATAAAATTGTGCATAAAGTTCCGGATAATTTGAGCATATTTTTCCTCTTAGAATGTAATTCGTGTTACGAAGTTTATTTACCTGAACATCTGACAGTATAAACTAACCTAAAACTATTATTTAATTTAACTAAATGTAATGCAGATCAAAATTATGAATTATAATTCATAATTCTATTGCATCTTTCTGAAAATATCGTATTATGTACAATTATTATCAATAAGGAGAACAAATGGAATTGAAAGAATTTCTCAATCAAACCTTTCTTGGAAATTCATATTATGATTATCTGGTTGCATCAGCAATACTTGTTTTTGGAATGACTATAGTCACTCTATTTAAGAAGATCATTCTCAGCCGGTTAAAAAAATGGGCGGAAAAAACTAGAACCAACCTGGATGATTTGCTGCTTAAAGCAGTTGATAAATCTATTCTGCCATTAATTTTCTTTGGTGTTTTTTACTTGGCAGTCAAATCTTTAACATTATCGGATACAATCGAGTCGATACTAAATATCGTCACATCAGTACTTATAACTTTCTTTGTCGTCAGGATGATCATATCAGCAATAAACTTTTCACTCAAGTCGTACTTAAAAAGATATGAAGATAATGAACGTAGAGAGAGGCAACTGAAAGGAATAACCGGTTTACTAAATCTTTTTGTGTGGTCAATTGCCCTCGTGTTTTTACTCGACAATCTTGGTGTTAAAATAACAACCGTAGTTGCCGGACTAGGAATTGGAGGCATTGCGGTTGCACTGGCAGCACAGGCTGTTCTCGGCGACCTGTTCAGTTATTTTGTAATATTTTTTGACAGACCCTTTGAAATAGGCGATTTCATTATTGTCGGAGACAAGCTTGGTGTTGTTGAACATATAGGAATCAAAACAACACGGATACGTTCGCTCTCCGGTGAACAACTTGTGTTTTCCAATACAGATTTAACTAACTCCAGGGTTCATAATTATAAAAAGATGGAAAGAAGAAGAGTAGTTTTTAAACTTGGAGTAATTTATCAGACACCATCTGAAAAATTGAAAAAAATTCCTTCAATGGTTAAGAATATAATTGATGAACAGGATGGTGCTGATTTTGACCGCGGTCATTTTGCTGCTTATGGTGATTTTAGTTTAAACTTTGAATTTGTTTACTATGTAACCGGAGCTGATTATAACAAGTATATGGATATCCAGCAGGCTATAAATCTGGCGATATACGAAGCATTTGAACAGGATGATATTGAATTCGCCTATCCGACTCAAACCCTGTTCGTAAGTAAATTAAATCAAAGTAATGAAGCAGCTTAAATCGCACAATTAACAGTCCGATGTATCGTTAAATCAATAAATTATTTTTATACATCGTATCCTTAACTATTCAGCATTTGTTAAGGATACGATATATTTCTTAACAGGTTTTCAATCATCTTAAATCGTGAATTTCCTTGATTTGATTTGCTCTTGGTCTGTAGATAGTATGATATAAAACATCCAGGTAAGCATTCATTTCACTCATTTCAATATTAGAAGTATAATTCCAGAACCCATAAATCTTTGATAGGGAAAGAAGTTTATTTGCGTGAAGTTCCCAGTTATAAGTAGTGTCAACTCTTTTAATTCCATTCTCAGAAATTTCATTCCAGTAATTATTGTCTTTTTTACATTGTTCTAAAAAGGACAGGATAATTTTCTGACTTTGTTTCTCTTCAATGGGATCAATCAGAAATCCGGATTTTTTATCCTCAATAATCTCCAGGGGTCCGCCGTATAAAGTTGCAAAGGTTGGCAAACCTGATCTCATTGATTCAATAACAGTTAATCCGAATCCTTCGAACAATCCGCATTGCACAAATATTCCTTTTCTGTCCGCTACTACCCTGTAAACTTCACCGGACTTATCCTTTCTTAAAAGTTTGCCAATCCATCTTATTTTGTTATGAAGTTCATACCTTTCAATCAGGTTGTGCATTACTTTTATCTGATCTTTTTCCTCTATATCGGTGGAATCATCAGCATTAATTTTTCCTGCTATAACGATCAGGTTTGCCTGTTCATTAATTTTCTGGTTTTCTCCAAACCATTTTACAAGTGCTGTAATATTTTTAATTTTATCCAATCTTCCCATGGTAAATATGGGGGTTTTATCAGGATCTTCAAGTTTTCCTATTGTATCAGGGTCTTCGGTGTTTTCAAACAAAAGGGATTTCAATTCTTTTTGAATTTCCTTAAACCTGTTCTTCTTTTCGGTAAACGGGAAGAATATTTTCTTATTAACTCCGGGTGAAACAATATTAAACTTGGGGTGAAATAAATTTATTCCGCCGGTAACACGGTAAAGTCCGGGCATTGAAAAATTTAAATATGACTCATATTGCCCAATGCCTTCATCCGTTCCTGCAATTTCCTGGTAAGAAGATGTAAGAATAAAATTGGCGGCATTCATTGCAATTAAATCCGCAGTAAACTGAATTGAGAAATGATAATCTTTATCCATTTCCTCCCAGTACAAACCGCTGAAAAGATATTTACACTTTTCAAGAGCGTGTGCAATATTGCACTGAGTTACTTTAAACTTTCTTGCCAGGAGTGTGGCAACCATATTGCCATCGGAATAATTCCCGATAACAAGATCAGGTTTTTCACCGAATTCGCCGAGTAGTTCGTGGTATGAGTCTTCTGCAAAATCTTCCAGGTAAGGCCACATTTCAAAACGTGAAATCCAGCTATCGGTCACATTTTTGTTTCCCTCTCTGAACGGAACTCTGAGTATGTAAGTGTTTTTAGTATCAAAAACTTTTTCAAGTCTTTTATTACATGTTGTCCCTTCCGCATTTGGAATTAACCTGGTTAGAATTAATATTTTAGGATTTGCGTTCACACCCGCCATTTTAATTGAATCCATTAATTCTTTTTCCAATGCTTTAACCTGATCAAGTATATAAACAACCTGTCCGCCCGTATCGGGTTTTCCAAGAACTCCCTGTTGTCCGAAATATCCATGTGGTGAAACGGCAACAATGTTAAAGACCATAGGAATTTTAGAAAGGAAATTACGGAGTAAATTATGATCCGGGGTTTGCATTAATTCTCTAAGTTCTTCAAGGTTTTCCTTAATCAATCCCGCTGAATTTCCCAATCCAGGTTCAAAACCTATTTCCTGCAAATTGTTTTTAAGTTTAGAATACGGTTCACTATCTTTTTTGGTTTTGAGAAAAGTTAAAGCTTTATCAATCCTTTTGATAAGCTGATCATGGCTGTCTATTCTGTCATTGAGTATCAATTGTTGTGATTTATATTTGTGCACGAACAGAAAATCGAATAAAGCTTTCCGGAGATTTTCGGGTTCTGTAAACATTTTACTCGATAAATATCTGTTCAGATATTCAAATCCTTTCCCAATGCTTTTATGATCACTTACACTCGGAAATTTTCTGTAGAATGTCTGGAAATTCAATGTAAGAATGTTCTCATTAAGGTCGGGACGAACATATCTCTCTTTGGCAATCTGGTATTCCCGTGATGTTATCAGCTCATAAAAAAATTCTTCCACGTTAAAAAGGTATTGATAAGAGCGTCCTATTACTTCCCGTAATTCAATATAAACAATACTGCCAAGCGTAACTGATTCTGTTATATGTTTTACTATATCGAAAATAACTTTGTGGTTGCCTTGTTTGTCGTACTTTTTAAAAGTATCGAAAAACTTTATATGATTTCCTTTTACACATAGTTTTTCCTGTGCGGAAACTACGGTGTTCAGGTAACTGAAAAAATCAGTTTTGTTATCTTCAATCAGTTCTAATATTGATTTCAACTGCATCTGATTTCCTTTCGTCGTTTATAAAATTATAATAATCTATTCCATCCATTATCCCCGCAGCAAACTTTTTATCGGAAAAATAAACTCTGCGCAATCCTTTTAGTTTTTCAAGTTCAGGGCTATAATTAGCCACAACAACACCAAGCATATCACCTTTCAGCATTTCCATGTCATTCCCGGAATCGCCGGCAACCAGTATTTTTTCAAATGGGATGTTCCAACGATATGCAAGGTATCGAATCGCTTTTCCTTTAGATGCTCTGTAAGGCAGTATATCAAGAAACTGTCCGTGACTGAATATCAGGTTGCATTTTATTTTATTTTTCAAAAGAAGTTGTCTAACCCTGTTAAGATTTTTCGCGTTGTCATTTGTATAATAACTAATTTTAAATTTTCTCTGGTTTGCCTGCTCCTGGTACTTCAGAAAATCAAATCGGGAAAGAAGCTCAACAATTTTATTACGATTCCACATATGAGAAATGTGTGCTTCCCAGCCATTCGAATATATTAATTCATTGTAATAATTATAATAAATTTCAGAACCTACAGAAGTAATAAATAAATCGGGCATAGCAATTTTATTTTTTTTAATTTCTTTAACAGCCGAATCAATCACTCTGCCTGTAGCTACTCCAAACCCGATCTTCGATGACATATTTTTCAAAGTGGTTTTCAATTTTTTTAATGAATCATCATCACCAATTAAAGTATAATCAATGTCTGAAATAATTAATTTTTCCATATCGAGTAATTTCTTTCCTGCTTCAGCAAATATATTCTGAGCTCCGGACTGATTTTTTAAGACCTTATTTATCTCGTTAAGGTATGTTTTTGTGTGGGCTTCCCAGGAATAATATTTTTTCACATTCTTTATCCCGTTTTGTGAATACTCGTTCCATAATTTTTTATCATCCAGAATTTTGTTCAATGCTTTTGAAATATTTTTATGATCATTAACATCAACCTTAATTCCATTTTTGCAGTTTGCAATAATGTCTCTTGGTCCTCCGTCCCCGGTTGTAACCACCGGAACACCTGAAGCTGCTGCTTCAATTAAAGTTAACCCGAATGTTTCTGAAAGAGCTGCATTAACAAAGATTCCCCCTGTTTTAGCAGCCATACGGTAAAGTTCAGGTACTTCAATCTCAGTATCGTGTTTCTTAGGAATTGCCATCTTACCGTATAAATTATATTTGTCCATCAGCAATAATATTTCGGTCAGTACTTCACGCTCATTTTCTTCCATAGTCAGGATGTCATCGCGTATGCCTGCATAAATTGCAAGGTTAGCTTTATTTTGAAGCTCTTTATCTTCACCGTAAGCGGTAATCAGTCCTGAAATATTCTTCCTTCTGTCCGGTCGGCAAAGTGATAGTATTAGTGGTTTATTAATTGTTACGAAAAACTTCATGTACTGCTGATTAATGTGCTTTATAAGTAATGAGGTTTGCTCATCCCATTGTCTTACTTCATTGAAGGGGAAATATTTTTCCAGATTTATTCCTGGAGGTATTACTTTGAATTTTGATTCGGAAGCATTTTCATAATGCTTCAGATGATTTTCGATTTCCTGGCTTGTACTTGTAACAATTAAATCGGCATAATAAAATACTTTTTCCTCACTCTGAATGCGCTGCGAAATTTTATAACGCTTTTCTATCATTTCCTCAGATACACCATCAGCAACCAGTTTTTGAATTTTATCTTTACCAAGAGAGTGGGATGTATGAAGAAACGGGAGTCCGAAAAATTTTGTCAGCTCGCTGCAAACATATCCGGCATCGGAATAATGGCTATGAATAAGATCGGGTAATCTTTTTTTTGCTTTCAGATACTTAATACTCTTGTCTATAAACTCTTCCAGATGATTCCATAACAATTCCTTACGGATATATTTAGTTCCACCTGCCCTGATTCTTATAATATCAAATTTTTCATTTACCTGTTCAACAGGTACCGAATAATCTGATGATACTTTTTTGTCATTGATCAATCTGGTTACAAGTTCAACTTTTTCAACTTCCTTATAGGTGCTCAATGTATTTGCAAGTTCAAATACATATTTCGTTTGACCGCCTGTATCAGCATCACGTCCTAACTCGAGATCATGCCCGCGAATTAATCCGTGTATGCTATATAGTTGTATATAAAGCCCTTTATTTATATTGTTCATATTATTACTTACATGTTTATCATAATTTGGTTAGAATAAAATTGACGACAGTAGTTAACTTAGAATTTTGCAGTTGTATTTGCTAAATCCCGGGATATAATGTCGAAGCATTGATTTTCAAAAAACAGCATAATTGCTGACAAAATAACATTATTTCGATGAATATCAAGTTTTTTAATAATATCTTTAACTATGTTTGACCCGGCGCATAACTTTTACTCATTTAATTGCATTCATTAACACTAAACAACGTTAATCTACTAATCTATTATTAAATATTACATTTAAATATGAATAGTGATACGGGTAAAGTTTATTGGTTTCTGATGATTACAGGATTTGTCTTTTTCGTGTTATCAGCATTAGGAACATTTAATGAAGTATCATCAGAAATTTCTAAATTTTTATATAACACTCTTGGTTATACTAACAGGTGGAGCAAATCTTACGGTGAGCTATGGTTTGTCCACATGAATTCAAACATAAGTGCGTTTGGAAGTAAAGAATTAACTTTGATATTTACAGCAATTTTCTCATCATATTTATTTGCTGAAAACAGGAAAAAGGATAGCTATAGATATTTGATTTCCATCATTGGCGGAATAATTATACTGACTTTATTAAATTGTCAACTTCAACAAATAAAACTTTCGAGTTATCTCAAATTTATAAGGAGACAATTTCAAACTTTCCGAGCGGGCATGCATTTATTGCAACAATTCTTTATTCAACTATAATATCTTTACTTCTCAGAAAAGATCAGTCGGCAAAATTAAAAATTCATTTTATTATTAGTGCTGCTATTATCATTTTTATTGTTGGAATAAGCAGGGTAACTGGTTCCGGGCATACATTAAAAGAAGTAATTGCAGGATGGTCTTCAGGTTTATTCTGGTTTTCAATTTGCAGTTTATTTTTTGAAAGCCGGATATGGAATAAAGCTAATATGTAAAATGCTTAATGTGTTCACCCTTGTAACCTATTTCAGTCATTGCTTCAATACCAATTTCAAGATGAAGATCGGCAAATTTTTCTGTTACACTTCGGTCTGATGCTTCCGTTTTAACTCCTTCAGGAATCATCGGAATATCCGAAACAAGCAATAAAGCACCTCGGGGAATTTCATTTACAAGTCCGACTATAAACAGTGTAGCAGTTTCCATATCGATGGCAATTGTGGATAGTTTTCTCAGATATTTTTTAAAATCATTATCCCACTCCCACACTCTTCTATTTGTACTGTAGACAACGCCGGTTCTGTATTCGAGAGCGCGTGCAATAATTTTTTCAGAAACAAACTTGTGAAGTTTAAAAGATGGCAAAGCCGGAACTTCTTTAGGTTTATAATCATCACTTGTTCCCTCTCCTCTGATTGCTGCAGTAGGCAGGATAAAATGTCCGATTTCTGTAGAACGTTTTAATCCTCCGCATTTGCCAAGAAATAAAACGCCTTTTGGTTTACGTGCAACCAGTAAATCCATAATAGTTGCAGCATTAGCTGAGCCCATACCAAAATTAATAATTGAAAGTCCGTTTGTATTAGTAGCAGTCTGCATTGCTCTGCCTATACCTTTAATATCACAATTAAATCTGCTGGCGAATTTATCGACATAATTCTGGAAGTTTGTAAGCAGCATATAGTCCCCGAACTCATCTATAGCAGTCCCTGTATAACGCGGCAGCCAGTTTTTTGCAATATCAAGTTTTGTTTTCATATTAAGTAAGGATTTTGAATAAAATGTGATTTAAATTAAACAATCAAATTTTGATTTGAAAATGTTTTTAATATCAATTATAATTGCCAACCATCATTCTTATCATTATTTAATAATCAAAAAGAGAGGCATATGAAATACTTAACTAACCTAATTATATTTCTGTCGGTTTATTGCGTACAATCAATTATTGCGCAGCCGGGATGGTTTCAGCAAACTTCGGGTATTGCAACCGATCTGAATACAGTAAGTTTTATAACTGAAGATTATGGCTTTGCTGCCGGTGACGGTGGTGTTATCCTGAAAACAACTAACGGCGGATCAACATGGACACCGCTTACAAGCGGTACAACTTCTGACTTCTATGATGTTCTTTTATTAGATCAAAATAATGGATTCGTGGTTGGTTCCGGCGGAACAATTTTGAGGACTACCGATGGCGGGAGTAATTGGTCTCCACTCACAAGCGGTGTCAGTGATAATTTATTTTCCATATCCATTAACGGAACATTCGGATTGATAGGTGGAGGTTCACAGACTATCCTTTCAACTACCAACGGCGGATCCTCGTGGAATGAAGTACAATCCGGTTTTTTTGGCGGAGGTTTCTGGGCGGCATCAATAATAAATTCTTCTTCCGGAGTAGTTGCAGGCCAGAATTCTATCTTTCAACCGATGATCGCATCAACTACCGATTCAGGAGGTAATTGGGAATTCACACCATTCTATCTAAATACAAATGAAGGAAGATTACATGGCTGTCATTTCTTCGATATAAACAACGGAATAACAATAGCTGCTGTTTGGGATGGGCAAGGCGCAGTTTCCAGAACCACCAACGGCGGAATAAATTGGATTACTAATCTTTTTCCTCAGGCATTATTCGGATTGGATTTCCCAACTTCCTCCACTGCATACACCGTTGGCTATGATGGTTTTATCCTAAAATCTACAAATGGCGGTTTGAATTGGGAAACTCAAAACAGCGGCACAAATGCTTGGCTTAAAGCAGTTTCTTTTGCAACTTCTGAAGTTGGATACGTTGTCGGTGAAGCCGGAACTATTTTAAAAACAACAGCCGGTGGTGTTATTCCGGTTGAACTTACTTCATTTACAACTTCTGTTTCAGGAAATGATGTTACCGT
>JAWOIK010000080.1:0-8102 GCA_046484705.1 Ignavibacteriaceae bacterium
GAGCTGTCCAGTTAAGTATAACTGAATTTGATGTTACATCACCTGTTGCAAGATCAACAATGGGGTCAGGAGGTGTGGTATCCGGGGGAATCTGTCTCATCGTCGGCATTGAAGGGTCGCCCATAAGGTTATACATTTCAAGATAGCGCAATACCATGCCGGTAATACTTCCATAATGGTTTGCAAGATAAACTTTTGCCATATCGAACATTGGAGTTACACGGGTAAGCTCATCTTCAAACATTGAATAAATTAATTTCTTTTCAAGAACATCATCTTCATCCCAGTAAGAATTAACCGAGGATCCATAAAATGTTGAACCTCCGTTTGTTGTCCGTAACCAGGTTTCTCCAAAACATTCCGCAATGTGATAAGACCCGGTAATACATGAGAATGAATAAACAAATGGAAATACACTGTTTGTTAAAGCTCTTACCTGGGTCTGGTTCAGTTGGGGTCCATCTGCCCAATAAGTTTCAGCCCCATGACCGGAATAGATAGCAAACCGCTGATTATCATTAAGTGCTGCGATAAGCTGTGCAGTTGTAGCATTATAAGTAACTGTATAAAGTTTTAGATTTGTAAATCCTTCCGGTTGAAACCAATTATTAATAACATAGTTATGAGTTCCTTCAGTAATCTGATAATTATCCGTTGATGCACAGAAAACATTTTTCTTTGCGATTGTTGAAATATTCGATTCCATAAAAATGCTTTTGTTTATTGCATTCTGAAGCTCTGTTGCATTGGTAACAGAAAATCTTCCTACAAATGCATCTGCAAAAGGATCTGTACCTTCAAGCTGAACGTATTTCAAATCGGTGTATGGTGTACCGGTTCCTGAACCAACCCATGCTGGTATATGCTGAACATCGCCGACAAATAATACATATTCCGGACGAATTCCTGGATCGTTATATCTTGCCTGGATAAAACTCTTGATTGCTGTTGTTGTTGTGCCGGTTGCTGATGTTGTAAATAAGTCAACAACACATCCAAAATTTTCTTTATGTGTTTTGAATGAAGCCAGCCCGGCTTCAAACTGTGGATCTGTAATTATAAGGTATCGCATCATTGATTCGGCAGGAATACCATTATAATTAATAAAAATTCCTTTTAGAAAACTATTAAATGACTCTGATTTTCTTTGCATTGTTGCAGGGGATTGATTAAGAACAATCTTAAAACTTCCTTCCGTTATAACTGTAAGTTTTTTATCCTTTGGATTGTAATTGAAAGGATACACAGTTATCATAACACCTTTCACTCCGCCAATTATAAACGGTTCGGATATTTTTACAAAGGGAATTTCAACCCCTGTTGTGCGATAATATTGTTCGTTCATTGTGAATGGTCGGTCTGAAAGTGGATTGCTTTTTTCCCATGGCATCTGTTTCGGGTAAATGTGCTTATCAAGTCCGATCTCTTCACTGTTTTTTCTTAGTAAACTGAGCGATGGAGTACCTTCGTTATCAGCAATGAAAAGGTTGAATGAAATAAGCGGTAGTCCCGGTAATCCTTCTTCTGGTGTAATACCGTAATCTTTAATAACAAGATTGTAGAATTCCTCATCCCCTCCTTTTATAGTAACAAGTTCATATGAAGGCAAATTGAATTCCACGGTATAACCATCATTGTTTTGAAATAATGTTATGCCCTTGGGTGGATCTGCGGCAATTATAAAAGTCTGCATAATCATGCAGGTAAGAACAAAAAGAACTGAGTATAACTTTTTCATGTTATCCCCTGATAGATAGTAAGAGGTTATATGTTAATTAATTTTCCTGACTAGTTGTAATAAAAGGTAAATAAACTTTAAATGTGGTTCCTTCCCCATACTCAGAATCAACTTCTATTTTACCTGAATATGAATCAACTATTCTTTTTACAATTGATAATCCTAATCCCGTACCCCCAATCTCTTTTGTTTTTTCATTTTTTGCTCTGAAAAATTCTGAAAATAGTTTTGCCTTTTCTTCCTGTTTTAGCCCGATACCGGAATCTTTAATTTCGGTTAGAACAAAGTTTCCTGAATTTTTAATATTAATGTTTATTAAACCGAGCTCGTTATTATATTTAATGGCATTTGAAATCAGGTTTGTAAACAGCCTGCTGATTTCATCAGCGTCGGCATTTATTGAATGAATGTTATTATCTGTATTAAAGATGACTTCAATATTTTTATTCCTGATATCGATTTGAAATAATTCGAGAACAGATTTGATGATACCGGGAATATTTATTTCCTTTATTTCTTTTTTAACAGTTTTAAGTTCCATCCTGGAAATATCCAGCAGATCATTAACCATCTTAAGCAAACCATCGAGTCTTACCATTGACCTGGTTTCATATTCTTTTCTTTGTTCGTCAGATATTTTTATTGAGTCATCATTAAATAATTTTAAAAAACCATAAACCGCTGCAATGGGAGCTTTAAGTTCGTGTGATACCATGGACACAAACTGCGATTTAATTAATTCAATCCTCTTAAATTCAGTTATATCTTTAAATACAAGAGCCACTCCTGCAAGATTATCACCCGGATGATAAACCGGTGACGCAGTTGCTTCGATAAAGAATTCACGATTTGGTTTTAGTTCAAGCTGAATTGTATAAGACTTTAATTCCTGTTTATCTGCTTTTAAATACTTATTGATCAGTTCAAGTATTTCCGGCCGAAGTGTATCGAGTATATATTCTTCAACAACTATTTTATCAAGTTCAAGGAAATGTAAGGCGGCAGGATTGAAAAGAACTGCGAGACCTTCTTTATTAATAACCAGAACTCCGTCTGTTATGGAATTAATAATTGTATTAAGTCTTGTTTTTTCGTAAGCAACTTCAAGCAGTCTTTCTTCACGTTCTCTCTTCCACTTTTCAGCTTCGAGAAGTAACAGACGTTTAGAGTAACCTTCCTTCAGATGCTGTAAAAGTTCTTCGGGAGTAAAAGGTTTCGGGATATAACTCTGCGCACCAATTTTGGTCGATTTAATTGCAGTTTCATAACTCGCATAAGCCGTGGCAATAAAGCAGACTGTGTTGGGATGTTTTTTGCGTATACATTTAAGCACTTCAAGTCCGTCCACATCAGGCATTTTCAAATCAATAATGGCAAGATCAAATTCCTGTGAGGTTCCAAGCTGAATTCCTTCTGTTCCGTTTTCGGCAGTAACTACCTCATACCCCTCGCCTGTTAATAGTCTTTGTGCACCAAGTCGAAGACCTTTTTCGTCATCAACAATTAAAACGGTGGGCTTATTGGTATTATCCATTCCGTACAGTGAAAGTTGAAAAAAATACGAGTTTAAACTTCAAAAAAAGAAAGCAGTTATCAAAGCAATTGATGATAGTAGTAAATTGTTGATAATTGCGAAGTCATTACGGAACTATGGATTCAGAACAAACATCGGCAATTATCTTTTACTGATTGTGTATCATCCCATAATAGTTTTCAATCTTTTCAACAAGATCATCAATCACAACAGGTTTGTGGATAATCTCATCAACTTTAATCCATTCCTTTTCTTCATCTGTAGCGGAACTGAATTTAAATCCTGTATCATACGCGGCAGATGTTAGCATGAATACCGGAATGGTTTTTCCGTGATCATCCTTTTTAATTTTATAGCAGAGAATGAATCCGGAATCATGCTCTTCCATAATCAGGTCGATTACAGCAGCATCCGGTTTTTCTTTCCGGAACATTTCAAATCCATCCTTTGAATTGTCTGCGGTTACAACATTATAACCCCTTGATTCAAATAGCAGTTTATGCTGTTCGAGCAGATCAAGATCATCATCAACTAGTAAAACTTTTTTATTTTTTAATTCGGTCATTATTATATAACTCCTTTAATATCCCCGGAATTTACTGATTCCGGGTTTTTTGGCAATCGAACTTTAAATACTGTTCCTTTATCAACTTCACTGGTAAATGTTATGCTGCCCCTGTGCATTTTTACTATTCCATAAGAAATTGCTAATCCTAATCCGGTTCCTTTTCCAATGCTTTTTGTTGTAAAAAACGGTGTAAACACTCTTGACTGATTTTCTTTTGGAATTCCTTTACCGGTGTCCTCAAATTCAATTATAACCTCGTCATCTGTCTCAACTAACGATATTATTAATTCTTTTTCTTCAACATCCTGCATGGCATCGCAGGCATTATTCATTATGTTTACAAATACTTGTCTTAGCTGATCTTCATCACCCTTAATGGAACATTCACCATTAAGGTTTGATGTAAAAAGAATATTTCTGCTTGACGGATTCTGTGAAAATAATTTAACCAGGTCGTGCAGCATTTTATTCAGATCAATTCCGTTGAGTTGAAGTTTTCCCTGTCTCGCAAAATCAAGAAGGTTTGAAACTATATTTTTACATCTCTTTGCTTCCTCAAGTATCAGGTCAATGTCTTCAGCAGCCTGATAGTTATTGAAAATCTTCTCAATGTCTTTTTTCATCATTGATGAATAGAGAAGAATAGTGCCAAGCGGATTATTAAGTTCATGTGCAACACCAGCAGCAAGCTGTCCTATTGATGCAAGTTTTTCGGCTATCTTTAACTGTTCCTGAGTATTACTCAGATTATGGTAAGCATCTGCAAGCTGATCTATAAGGAAAGGAAGACACATTTCCTTTTCAGCAAGTCCCTTTGCAATTGCAATCGCATATTCACGGCAGGATATGTATCCGCATGCACCGCAGTTTAATTCGTCTTTAACGGTATATTTTTTTGTTTCGGCAAGAATTCTTTTAATTTCATCTTCATCGGGCATTGCTTTGCGCTGATTATCAACTTTAAATTTTCTTGTGAGATCAAGTTTTCTTGCATTATAAAGATTGCTTTTCCAAACTCTCTTATCTGTTGAATGTAGGTTTTCATCAATGTAATTAATTACTTTTTCGCGTCTTGCATAGTAGTTTAACTCTGAATCTATAGCTGGTCCGCTGATACATCCCTCACAAAACAGTATGTCTGTGAACTTTGCATTGATATGATTGTTAGCTATCTCTTCAATTATCTCAACAACTTTTTTCTTTCCTTCAACAACTATAATATCTTTTTCAAGTATGTCGTCATTAATATCCGTTGTTTTTAACAAACCCCCGGCAAGAGGATAAGCCTTTCCCATCATTGCATGGGGACCGTCAAAATCACTTTCTTCACAATCATTTACAATAATATTCTGATCCTCAAGCATTTCCTTTAATTCAGTAAATGTAAGAACAGCATCAATAACTCCTGCCACCTTCTCATCTTCGGCTTCATTTTTTTTTGCAACACATGGACCGATAAAAACTATTTTTACATCATCAGATTCCTTTTTAAGATATCTGCCTAAAGCAATCATAGGCGAAACAACTTTTGCAAGATTTGGAACCAGGTCCACATAATACTTTTGTATAAAACTAACAACCGCAGGACAGGCGGAACTGATTATCGTTTTGCCATTATCATTATGGATTTCACGCATATAATCATTAGCAATCAGATCAGCGCCGAAAGCAGTTTCAATAACTTTATCGAATCCTAGTTTTCTTAATGCGGTGGGAACCTTTTTATAATCATCAGGAAATGATGCGGCGAATGAAGGAGCAATAATAGCTACGATATTACCTTCTTCCAGAATTTTGTAAGTAATATCAATTTCATTGTAAATCTGTTTTGCATTTTGGGAACAAACCTTAACACAATGCCCGCATGCAATGCATCGTTCATAGATCACCTGTGCCTGTCCGTCTATTACACGAATGGCTTTTGCAGGACATTCCCTTACACAAGAGTAACATCTCTTACACTGATCTGTTATTGTACTTACAATAATGTGATTCATTGTTCTCTTAGTTTCTTAATAACTTCTTTTTATCAAAGTACTCTGTGTGAAGTATTTCATGAGCTTTATGTGAATTCGGCTCACCAAAAAATTCTTTATACAACGTCTTAATTGATTCATTTTCATGAGACCTTCTGTTCTTTGCAGTTGAATCAATCTGATAAAGAACTTTTATACGTTTCATTACCTTTTCAGGCTTTTGATGTATCGGCTGACCGCCGCCGTTTATGCATCCGCCCGGACAAGCCATCACTTCAACAAAATGATGTTTTGATGTTCCTGCCTGTACCTGATCAAGGATGGGCTTTACGTTTCCGATACCATTTACTACCGCAATATTAATCTTCATATCACCTATCTGAACCGAAGCCTCTTTAACACCTTCCATACCGCGAATTTCTGCAAGTTCAAGATTTTTAAGTTCATCGCCCGTAAGTTTAAAAAAAGCCGTTCTTAATGCAGCTTCCATAACACCGCCGCTTGTTCCGAATATTGCAGCAGCACCTGTTGATTCACCCAGAGGGTTATCAAATTTATCTTGGGGCAAATCATTAAAATCAATTCCGGCTATCTTAAAGAATCTTACTAATTCTCTTGTTGTTAATACAGCATCCACATCGGGCATTACATCTTCTTTAAGTTCTGGTCTTTCAGATTCATACTTTTTAACTGTACAGGGCATTATAGAAACAACGAAGATATCATTAGGATCAATTCCCATTTTCTTTGCATAGTAAGTTTTAAGAACAGCACCTTCCATCTCGTGAGGGGATTTGCAGCTTGATACGTGATCTAATACTTCCGATCTGTTCATTTCAATATATTTAACCCAGCCGGGACAGCAGCTTGTAAACATAGGAAGTGCACCGCCGTTCTGAACTCTGTTAATTAGTTCAGTTGCTTCTTCCATAATGGTTAAATCGGCTGCAAAGTTTGTATCAAATACTTTCTTGAATCCTAATCTTCTTAAACCTGTTACAAGTAATCCTGTAACATCTGTTCCGAGAGGCATGTTATACTCTTCACCAATTGAAGCTCTGACAGCTGGCGCTATCTGCACAATGCAGTATTTTTTTCTGTCATACAGTGCATTTGCCACCGCTTTTATACTACTCTTTTCACGAAGCGCCGCAGTAGGACAAACAAGAATGCACTGTCCACATAAAATACAATCGCTTACATTTAAACCTTTATTGTAAGGGGTTGTAACTATTGAAGAGAATCCTCTATTCGTAAAATCTATTGCACCAATGTTCTGAACTTCGTGGCATACACGAACACATCTTCCGCAAAGGATACATTTTGCAGGATCGCGTTCCATAGATGCACTTGAAATATCAATTGCATGACATCGTGTTTCACCAACATACCTGTGCTCTCTAATTCCATACTGCTCTGATAAATCCTGCAGTTCACAGTTTTTATTGCGAACGCAGATAAGACAATCCTGCGGATGATTTTCTACAAGAAGTTCAACTATAGTCTTTCTTGCTTTCCTTACACGAGGCGAATTTGTTTCTACAACCATTCCATCCTGAACAGGATAAGCACAAGAAGGTGTTAGTCCTTTCATACCATCAACTTCAACCGCACAAATCCTGCAGGCACCGGTTGGTTCCAGATTCTTTAAGTGACACAGAGTGGGTATAGATATTCCAACTGATTTTGCTGCATCGAGAATTGTCATTCCCTTTTCAGCATTTACTTTTATTCCGTTTATTGTTAACTGTACCATTTCTTTCTCCAAAATCAATTCACATTGATTGCATTAAGACGGCATGTTTCAAAACACATTCCGCACTGAATACATTTATCTTCAACTATGTAATGAGCCTGACCTTTTTCACCTACTATTGCGCCTGAAGAACAAACCCTGACACACAATCCGCAGCCTGTACATAAATTATTATTTATTTCGAATGTCAGCAGTTCTTTACAAACTCCCGCTGAACATTTTCTTTCGTAAAGATGTTCTTCATATTCGTGTTTGAAATATTTAAGACCTGATAAAACCGGATTAGGAGCTGACTGCCCAAGTCCGCACAAAGAAGTATCTTTTATAACATCAGCTAATCTTTGAAGGTGAACGATTCCCTTAAATCTTTGCAGTTGTGATAACTTATCACCATTACTTTTATAAGATTTCGGGATTCGTTCAATTATTTCGAGCATTCGTTTTGTACCTTCGCGACAGGGAACGCATTTACCGCAGCTTTCTTCCTGGATAAAAGTTAAAAAGTACTTCGCAACATCCACCATACAGGT
>JAWOIK010000161.1:0-8595 GCA_046484705.1 Ignavibacteriaceae bacterium
GTATCTCGCAATATGGGAGGGACTTCTTAAAATACCTTACAGAAGCTGGTATTTCTTTCGAGAAATCATTATAAAAGTGTTATAAAAAGTGTTATAGTGCTTAATTCGATAGTATTTCTTTAAACTAAAAAAACCCTTGTAAACTATTTATTTACAAGGGTTTCACAAGAGCGGGGCCGACGAGACTCGAACTCGCGACCTCCTGCGTGACAGGCAGGCGTTCTAACCAACTGAACTACGACCCCGGATAATAAGAATACCTTTTAAAAAGGCTTTCAAATATATATTCTGTCCTCCCGAAATGCAACAATTGTGAATTCTATTATTAAATTCCAAAGGAGATGCCTACCGACTTGGCAGCAAATACAGCCTGAGTATCCGGCTGAACTAATTTTTGTCTTGAAATAGCATCGATGATTTTTACTGGCTTAATATCACTTCCCTTTAATGCTACCATATATCCGAATTTTTTTCGGGAAACAAGATCTATTGCATAAGCTCCGAATTTGGTGGATAAAATTCTATCAAATGGTGTTGGACTTCCCCCTCTTTGTAAGTGCCCAAGCACGGTTACTCTTGTTTCTCTGCCGGTATTTTCTTCTATATTTCTTGCAACAACCTCACCTATTCCACCTAATCTAACTGGATCAGTTCTTTTGATATCCTGCCCTTTAGTTGTCATTTCTTCGCCTAAGGCTTTTGCACCTTCAGAAACACAAACCAAACTAAACCGCTTTCCCATTAATTCACGCTGCTTGATTTTATCGTAAACTTTATTCCATGAAAAAGACAATTCAGGAATAAGTATTATATCAGCTCCACCGGACAGCCCGCCATTAAGTGCAATCCAGCCTGCGTATCTGCCCATCACTTCAACTACAATCACTCTATGGTGTGAAGACGCAGTTGTGTGCAATCTGTCTAATGCCATAGATACAACATAAACAGCTGAATCGTGACCAAAAGTTAAATCTGTAGCATCCAGATCGTTATCTATAGTTTTGGGTACACCTATTACATTCAATCCTAACTGACTCAGTTTATTACATATATGCATTGTTCCATCACCTCCAATGGCTATCAATGCATCAAGATTCCAGGCTTCATAATTTTTTACTGCCTGTGCTGATTTATCCAATATTTCAATTTTATCATCCTTTTTTACTGGCCAATGGAAAGGGTCGCCTTTGTTAGATGATCCAAGGATAGTACCACCTCTTGCCAGAATTCCGGAGACATCTGAGTTTCTTAATTCGGTTGCTTTTCCTTCTACCAATCCTTCAAAACCGTCCATTATCCCAAACACTGCCATGCCCATATCCTGAGCAGGTTTTGTTACACCTCTTATTACTGCGTTAAGTCCCGGACAATCACCACCGCCGGTTAAAACACCAATTCGTCTGATCTTTGTTCGTGCACTCATTATACTTAATATTATCCTTTCACAGCATTCGAATAATTAACATAATTTTTGAAGTGTAATTTAACCAATTTTGTTAAGACTTCTTTTCCTTTTTCTTCCGCAATTTTATTCATTGTGACATTTGTAACATTACCAGCACCCAAGGGAATGGTTATCTTTAACTCTTCGGACATTCGATCAAACCAGCTCAATACCCTATCTCTAGCCAAGATTGATGCTGCAGCTACAGCTGTATATCGTTCAGCTTTAGTTTGCTGAATCAGGTTAAGATTAATTTTCTTTTTTGACAGTTCAGAAATTATTAATCCTTCATCTCCAAATTTGTCGCTTATTGCAGTTGAAACTTCATGTTGTTGTACTAAATTTTCTATTGCTTTTGAGTGCCCCCATGCCAGAAGTTTGTTAAGATTCTTGAATGAGGTATATAGCTGGTTATACTTCTCGGGATTAATTACTACAACGCTATAATTTTTAATTGCAATTATATTTCTAATCCGGCTGGAAATGGATTTGATCTGACTATCTGAAAGTAACTTACTATCCTTAACACCGATATGGTTTAATTTTGTCTTTATATTCTCATCAACTAAAACCGCAGCAATAACAAGTGGTCCGAATAAATCTCCTTTACCTGATTCATCAATTCCAATATATTCTGCTGGTTCATCCTGGATATTATAAACTGTATCAAATAGTTCTTCACCAACTGCAATTTGTTTCACCTTATTATAAGCATCGGAATTAATATCACCCTGAACTATTGTGGATACTCCTTTTTTACCAAAATATACAAGAACTTTAATATTTTGCTTATTAAAATGTACAATAATTTCTAGATTATACTGTTTTTCAACTATTTCAGAGCAGACGTAACCATGGCCCGTTAATTGTTCGATTATATCCTGAATTTTGGTTAATGCTTTAGATTTCAGCAACATTTTAATTTTTCAATATAAATTTTGAGTTGTAAAAGTAATCATAATCCGATAAGCATTGCAATTGTAACCAAAAATGATTTAGTTTAATTGTTACAAATAAGAGAATAAAAGGAGAAGAAGATGAAAACCTCAATTAAGTTGACCCTTGCCGTTTTAAGCTTTGGTTTTCTGTTTCTGGCAACATCCGTTTCATTATATGCCCAGGTTGAAGAAAAATCAAATGATGAATTAGTAAAAAGTATGACGGATAATCTTAAACAAAAAATTCTGTTAACGGATGATCAGGCAACCAAAGTAAGAGCAATTTTAAGTGAATACGTATCAAATAAAAATGCAACCTCAGCGGATTTAACTTCCGCTCAGCAAAAACTGGAAAGTCTGCTTGACAATAAACAAAAAATGAAATATAACATTCTTAAGAATGAATGGTGGAAAAATTTAAAACCTGTCAGCAAACAATAATTTCTGTTTAATCATAAATGCAATTTTAAACCCGGGCATACTAACCGGGTTTTTTATTTACCTAACCTTATAATTTCTATTTTTACTTTTACTATTCCATCATTAATCATTGAAATCTCTTTAGCTGCACCATAAGATAAGTCGATCAGCCGGCTTTTGAATTCCGGCATCCTGTCATTTATTCTTACATTAACTGATTTATTATTGCTCATATTAGTTACTTTTAGGATGGTTCCGAAAGGAAGATCGATATGTGCTGCAGATAATTTATGCATGTCATAAATTTCACCATTTGCAGTTTTTTTTCCGTGAAATTCCTCAGCATAATAGGATGCCGTACCAATCAATACCGAGCTCCCTGCTTTGTATCTTGTCCCTGATTCGTCACTATCTTTGGTAAATCTGGGTGCAGAACTGCACGCGCTTATAATAACTATCAATGAAAAGAAGATTAATATTTTACTAATTAACTTTTCGGTTTCCACTACAGACTCATTTATTAACTTAACAATGCTGCACACTTTATTACTGCAGTTTCAGACCGCAATCGATTTTCTGCGATCTTATATATATTCCTGGAATATGATAATTCTTGATTAGTAAAGCCGCCCTCCGGACCGAATATTAAGAAGTAATTTTCATTCTTCAATATGTCTTTTACAAATAAAGTTTTACCATTCAGATCAAAAATAATTTTTTCGCCGGGCAGATTAAATAGATCTCTGAACTCATCATAAAAATTAATTTCCGGAAGATATGAACGAAGTGATTGTTTCATTGCCGAGAGCAGAGTGTTATTCCACTTCCCTTTATTCTTAATTTTGGCAACAGACCGATTCGAATTGAAAATAATAAAATTGGTAATGCCAAACTCCGTACATTTCTCTAACATAAATTTAAAACGATCCGGGTTTTTTAGAGTAGGAACACACAAAGTCAGGTGCTTCAGTTTGTTTTCATATTTATATATATGAATAATTTCAGCTTTTAGATGATCTTTAGAAATTGATTGAATATTGCTGGAATAGATAGTTCCTTTTCCATCTGTTACATGTATTCTATCTCCTTCTTTATTACGCATTACTTTAACTGTATGGTGAAACTCATCACCATCTAAAAAAATAATCTTATCATCAATACTAATTGATGTAGAATAATAAAGTTCTATTTCAGAAAGATATTCCAATATCAAAAATAAATTCAGATTTTCTTAATTCATTAACTGCATATTCAATTCTTGCAACATAGTACGGAAGGATTAAAATTGTAAGACCACCGCCATATCCGCTTCTAAAATCATTCAGGCTTATTGATGATCCTTTAAATTGTGTAGCACCAGCATCGGCAAAAATCTGTGCATACAAAGCAAATCTGTACGAAAGAAGTTGTTTAGGAATTATAGGAATAAAATAAAGATTGATTTTTAATTCTTCTATAATAGGATAGTACATTTCAGCAGAGGCTAAATACAAATGATTACCCTCGAACTTCTGGAAGAAAAAACCTCTTATTCTATCTTCTAATCCGATAATAGAATTATCATAATACGGAATGGTTTTACCCGAAGTAAACCTGCCAGTAAATCGTGATTTAAAATGAAGACGTTCAACAAGTGTGAGGTAATTTCTTATATCCAATCTTGCAACACTGTAATTAATATCGTTAATGCCGAGTCCTTTTTCTATATAGCTCACATTTGTATAAAATCCGGTTTTAGGAAATTGTATCAGATCACGGGAATCATACTGATATCCGGCTCCAATGGTGAACATCCTGTCAATCCTGTCCGAAGATGCATTAACACCTTCAATGTAAAATGGTGTCTGGATGTAATTAAATCCAAACCTGAGAGCGAACTTATGAAATAACGAGAATCTTCTGCCGATTTCAAATTCCGAACTTATGACTTTCTGCTCAAAACCATAACCAACCAGATTTTCAGCAATTATACTTTTATTTGAAACATTGGAATAGCTAACCCTCCCGGAAATGAATATGTTTTCATTGCCAATAGAATTCGGATTAAAATATGATAATGCATATGTTGGATCATATCCGAGAGCAACAACTGCTGAAAGCGTTTCATTTCTACCTCGAAAATTTTTCAGCACAAGGTACATTCCAAAGGATAACTTATTCCAGTCACGTTCTTTAATATTAATAAATGGTATAGGATAGATGTACCAGCTTTCTTCAACAATAATATTTAAAATATTTTTGCTGTCTGCAAATTCAGGTTTTAATGAAACCTGATTAAATATACCAAGACTATAAATTCGTTCCCTATTATATTCTGCCGTTTCAAAGTCTATGCTATCATTAATTTCAAAAGTCAATTCCCTTAAAATTATGAATTCTTCAGTTATATCATTTCCTTCAATCACAATTGAATCAACTTTAAAAGGATATAAATCGCTTACTGGATTATCTTTTTCCTGACCAACAACAGGTAATGATAAAATTGATAATGATACGAATATAAATAACCTAATCATTTAATCCTTAGATAAGTGATTTGAAAAATATTATTCCGGTACTGTAAGGATAATAAAAAGGAAGTTAATAAGCCGTTCAATTAATTGAACGGCTTCACTATTAACTATGTACTAATTTTTCATCGGATATGTCGGATTCTTCAGCATAAGCCGAAACTGGCAAACAACTGCAAACCAGATTTCTGTCGCCGTAAGCATTATCAACTCTTGCCACTGAAGCCCAGAATTTATTAGTTCTTGTCCAGGGTAAAGGATACGCCGCTTTTTCACGTGTGTAAGGAAAGTTCCAATTATCCGAACAAACCATTTGAATTGTATGTGGAGCATTTACCAATACATTGTTTTCGCTATCTGCAAGTCCTTGTTCAATTTCATCTATTTCTTCCTTAATTGAGATTAATGCTTCACAAAAACGATCCAGTTCCTGCTTCGATTCGCTTTCGGTTGGTTCAACCATTAAGGTACCGGGTACGGGGAATGACACTGTAGGTGCATGATATCCATAATCCATCAGTCGCTTTGCAATATCTTCCACCTCAATGTGTGCCGACATTTTAAAATTACGCATGTCAAAAATAAGTTCATGAGCAACTCTGTCATTTGTTCCTGAATATAGAACTTTAAAAATATTATTAAGTTTTGCTTTTATATAATTAGCATTAAGAATTGCAGCTTCAGTTGCTTTCTTTAACCCGTCACTTCCCATCATTTTAATATAAGCATAGGAAATTACCAGGATACCGGCACTTCCCCAGGGTGCTGCAGAAACAGAATCAATAGAGTTTTCTTTATTTATGTTTACAACACTATGACCCGGTAAAAATTTTACAAGATGTTCTGCAACTGCGATAGGTCCCATTCCCGGTCCACCACCGCCATGTGGAATACAAAAAGTTTTATGCAGATTAAGATGACAAACATCTGCTCCTATTAATCCCGGTGTAGTTAAACCTACCTGTGCATTCAGGTTTGCTCCATCCATATAAACCTGTCCGCCATTAGCATGAATAACTTCACAAATTTCCATTATACCTTCTTCAAATACACCATGAGTGGAAGGATAAGTAACCATAAGTGAGGATAAATTATTACTATTGGCTTCAACTTTCTTCTTCAAATCAACGATATCAATATTACCAAGACTATCACAATTCACTATAACCACTTTCATTCCAGCCATTACAGCACTTGCCGGATTGGTTCCATGTGCAGAAGAAGGTATGACGACAACATTTCTGTTTGCCTGACCTATACTTTCGTGATAAGCACGAATTACTGAAAGACCTGTGAATTCTCCCTGCGCACCCGAATTTGGCTGCAATGAAACTGCTGAAAAACCTGTAAGCTTAGCAAGATCATGTTCCAGTTCTTTAAAAATATCCTGGTAGCCAGTTGCCTGATCGATCGGGGCGAATGGATGAAGTGAAGAAAATTCCGGAAGTGTTACTCCGAACATCTCTGTAGTAGCATTTAGCTTCATAGTACATGAACCAAGTGGTATCATTGAATGGACAAGAGAAAGATCTTTATTCTCTAACTGCTTCATGTACCTAAGAATTTCTGTTTCCGAATGATATGTATTAAATACAGAATGTTCCATAAAAGGTGTGGTCCGGATAAACTTTTCCGGAAATTCAATTTTTATATCCGATGAAATCGTTTTCAATTCCGAATCTGATATTTTTTTGCCCACTGAATCAGCAAAGATTTCTGCAAGTTCTGCAACATCGCTGAAGTTAGTAATTTCACTTAATGAAATTCCTATATTGTGATTGGAATAATATCTAAGATTTACTTCCCTTCTCAATGCCTCTGATCTTATTTTTTCTGTAAGTTTTTTATCTGATTCGATTAATAAAGTATCAAAAAACAAATCATTTTTCTGTTTATATCCAAGATTCACCAAAACTTTATTAAGGATTTTTGTTAAGCCATGAATTCTTTCAGCTATTTTTTTAATGCCCGAAGGACCATGATAAACTGCATACATTCCCGCTATAACGGCAAGAAGTACTTGTGCAGTACATATATTACTTGTAGCTTTTTCACGCCGGATATGCTGTTCCCTTGTTTGCAAAGCCATCCTGAGAGCATTATTTCCCTGTGCGTCGATTGATACACCAATTATACGACCGGGGATATTTCTTTTGAATTCATCCCTGGTTGCAAAGTAGGCTGCATGGGGTCCACCATAAGCCATTGGAACACCAAATCTTTGAGTTGTTCCAACAACAACATCGGCGCCAAATTCTCCCGGCGGTGTAAGAATTGCCAGACTCAGCAAATCAGCTGCTACAATTTTGAAGATTCCATTTTTTTCTGCTGATATAAAGAAATCAGAAAAATTATTGATTAATCCTGAACCTGACGGATACTGAACCAACAGACCAAAATAGTCATTGCTTAATTCATGATTTTTATGATCACCAATGATCAGATCTATTCCAAATCCTTTAGCGCGGGATTTAAGTACATCTATAGTTTGTGTAAAAACATCTTCGGACACAAAAAATTTTTTTGACTGCAGTTTATCCCGTTTTCTCAAATTAAAAAACATCACCATTGCCTCAGCCGCAGCAGTTGCTTCATCTAAGAGTGAAGAGTTTGCTATTGTCATTCCGGTTAAATCTAAAACCATCGTTTGAAAATTTAATAACGCTTCAAGTCTTCCCTGCGCAATCTCTGCCTGGTAAGGTGTGTATTGAGTGTACCAACCGGGGTTTTCAAGAATATTTCTTTGAATAACCTGCGGTAGTATTGTTGGATAATAACCCATACCTATATAGGATCTATAGATTTTATTTTTCTTAGCAATTTTATTCATCAGATTAATAAATTCTACTTCGCTTAATGCTGGTTCAAGTTCGATATCTTTTCTTAATCTGATCTTTCCTGGAATAGTTTGATCGATAAGCTCTTCCACAGTTTCAACACCACAGAAATTAGCCATTTCACTCATCTCTGATTCGGAAGGACCAATATGCCTGTTTACAAATTTGTCCGGGTGATCTAGGGATAACATTTATATGCCTTTACAGTTTAATATTTCAACAATAATCGTAATTAATTAAAAAAATTTAATAGACTAAAATAAAACAAATTATTGTAAAAACTGATCCAAATGAGATTGATATTAGAAGAGTTTAGTCTGATTGTTTAATGGGGTTGAATTGTGGAATTTTTGATAATGCATCTTTTGCAGCCTCCTGTTCAGCGGACTTCTTATTTCTGCCTTTACCAACACCTCTTATTTGATTCCCAATGGTCACTTCGATGG
>JAWOIK010000174.1:0-14623 GCA_046484705.1 Ignavibacteriaceae bacterium
CTGATTCTGGATCGACCTATGCAGAAGCGATTCGAGTCAGATCCTTTGTTCGAAGCTACCATGTTGCTGCTTCAGGAGAGAATTCCAAAGACAACAGTATTCTATTTACATCCATCAGGATTATCTGATACTCCAACAGAATTTAATAGTCCCGGCTTGCCCGTACGTATACTCGGCAACCCTGATACACCGGTTCCAGAGGTGCATCTCTTGTCTAACGGCAGATATCACGTTATGATTACAAATTCCGGCGGCGGATACAGTAAATGGAAAGATATTGCAGTTACACGCTGGCATGAAGACAGTACCCGTGATAATTGGGGTACTTTCTGTTTTATTCACGACGAATCAAGTGGAGAATTTTGGTCAACCACATACCAACCTACGCTTAAAAGATCGAAGAATTATGAGGCTATTTTCTCCGAAGGTCTGGCTGAATTTCGCCGACAGGATAAAAATTTAGATATGCATACCGAGATTGTTGTCTCACCGGAAGACGATATTGAACTGCGCCGTATTCATCTTAGGAACCGTTCGCGGATGCAAAGAAGGATAGGTATTACAAGTTACGCAGAAGTGGTACTTGCTACATCAGCATCTGATAATCTGCATCCGGCATTCAGTAATCTTTTTGTTCAGACTGAGATTGTCCGTGAAAAACATGCAATTCTCTGTACCCGAAGACCACGCTCCATTAATGAGCAGGAACCACTGATGTTCCACATGATGGTTGTGCGTGGGGCGAGTACTGAAAATGTATCATTTGAAACAGACCGGATGAAATTCATTGGTCGCAGAAATACAATAGCCGCTCCTCATGTGATGAATAATTTTACTCACCTCTCCGGCAGTCAGGGTTCAGTACTGGATCCGATTGTTTCGATCCGGTATCAGATAATTCTTGAACCTGATGAGACTGCAACTGTAGATATGGTTTTCGGTATTGGTGAAACCCGTGATATAGTTTTAAGTCTCATTGATAAATATCAGGACCGCCGACTTGCTAATCGCGTTTTCAAACTTGCATGGACGCACAGCCAGGTGACGTTGCGGCAGCTCATTGCTACCGAGGTTGATGCACAGCTCTATGGACGCATTGCCAGTTCGGTAATTTTTGTGAATTCTTTTCTGCGCGCTGATCACAGCATCATCATTAAAAATCGAAGAGGGCAATCCGGTTTATGGGGTTATTCTATTTCCGGTGATTTACCTATTGTCCTGCTGCAGATAGAAGACCCGGATAATATCAATATCGTCCGCCAGGTAGTTCAGGCTCATTCATACTGGCGATTAAAGGGATTGTCTGTAGACCTGGTAATCTTGAATGAAGACCATGCTGGTTACCGGCAATTACTCCAGGAACAAATTATGACTTTAATTTCCACAGGTGTCGAAGCAAACATGGTTGATCGACCGGGTGGAATTTTTGTACGGCAAGCAGATCAAATATCCAATGAAGACCGTATTCTTATCCAAACAGTTGCCCGTGTCATTATCTCCGATCAACGGGGAACTCTTGAGGAACAAATTAATCGAATTAGAATAGCGGAAGTTCCGGTTAGTCTTTTCAAACCAACCCGGACCTACAAAGCCAATCACAAGGATGATTCTGTGCTGCCCCGTGAAGATCTGATCTTCTATAACGGTATCGGGGGATTTACACCAGATGGCCGCGAATACATAATTACAACTTCGAACAATCAAGTTACACCTGCACCGTGGGTAAATGTAATAGCAAACCCGTATTTCGGAACAGTAGTATCTGAGAATGGTCCTGCATATACATGGAATGAGAATGCGCATGCGTTTCGACTTACACCATGGAATAACGACCCTGTTACCGACTCGAGCGGAGAAGCTTTTTACATTCGAGATGAAGAAACCGGACACTTCTGGTCACCCACACCATTACCCAGTTGTGGGATTGGTGCTTACGCAAGCCGACACGGATTCGGCTACAGCGTATTTGAGCATATTGAAAATGGTATCCGCTCGGAACTTTGGATTTATGTTGCTGGTGATGCATCAATAAAATTTTCTGTATTAAAAATAAGAAACGAATCCGGAAGATCGCGTAAGTTGTCTGTAACCGGTTATGTGGAGTTGGTGTTGGGTGATCTGCGTTCAAAATCGGGTATGCACATTCTTACTAAGGTTGATCCCGGCAGTGCTGCACTATTTGCACGAAACCCTTATAATTCAGAGTTTTCGGAACGGACTGTCTTCTTCCAAACTGATAGTACAACACGTTCATTCACCGGCGATCGGAATGAATTCATCGGGCGAAACGGTTCCCTTAGAAATCCGACTGCAATGACCCGTTCAAATCTTTCCGGCAAAACAGGAACAGCTTTGGATCCTTGTGCAGCCATCCAGGTTCTATGTGAACTAGCTGACAATCAGGAGGAAGAGATTATCTTCAAATTAGGTGCAGGCAGTAATGAGGATGACGCAATTAGTATGCTGCATCGTTTTAGTGGATCGACTTCCGCACGAAATGCACTCGAATTTGTTTGGAATTATTGGAAAAAAACACTTGGTACAGTTCAGGTTGAAACACCGGATAACTCCCTTAATATATTAACAAACGGCTGGCTTTTATATCAAACCTTAGCATGCCGCATCTGGGCGCGAAGCGGATATTATCAATCCGGTGGAGCTTTTGGTTTTCGGGATCAGTTGCAGGATGTAATGTCACTTATTCACACAGAACCAAACCTGACGAGAAAGCACCTGCTCCTCTGCGCAAGCCGTCAATTCCTTGAGGGAGATGTACAGCATTGGTGGCATCCGCCTTCCGGTAGGGGTGTGCGTACACGTTGTTCAGATGATTACCTTTGGCTGCCTTTAGCAACCGGCCGGTATGTACTTAGTACGGGGGATACAGGTGTGCTGGATGAAACTGTTAATTTCCTGGAAGGGCGGGCAGTTAGTGCAGATGATGATTCGTATTATGATCTGCCAAACAGATCGGAAGAATCCGGAAGTCTATACCAGCATTGTGTTCGGGCCATTATCAACGGACTACGTTTTGGTGATAATGGTTTGCCATTAATTGGCAGTGGTGATTGGAATGATGGTATGGATATGGTCGGTATACATGGTAAAGGTGAAAGTGTCTGGTTAGGATTCTTCCTCTATGAAGTACTCCTTCAGTTCATAAAAATTGCCGGTATAAAAGGTGACGTGAAATTTGTTGAACGATGTAAAAGTGAAGCTTCCAAACTGCAAAAAAATATAGAACAAAACGGATGGGATGGTGAATGGTACCGCAGAGCTTACTTCGACGATGGAACACCACTCGGATCGGCAGGTAATGATGAATGCAGGATTGATTCTATTGCACAAAGCTGGTCTGTTCTCTCATCGGCAGGAGATGAAAATCGTTCACGCATGGCTATGGAGTCATTGAATAAAAACCTTGTTCGACGTGAACAAAAAATAATTCAACTTTTAGATCCGCCGTTCGACAAATCGGATTTGAATCCTGGTTATATAAAAGGCTACGTTCCCGGAGTAAGAGAGAATGGCGGTCAGTACACGCATGCTGCAATCTGGGCAGCTATGGCATTTGCAGCTTTGGGTGATAGTAAACTTGCTTGGGAACTGTTTACAATGATTAACCCGATTAACCATACATCATCACCGGAGGGTATTACCACTTACAAAGCAGAACCATACGTAATAGCTGCAGACATTTATGCAGTATCACCGCATGTAGGGCGCGGCGGTTGGACCTGGTATACAGGTTCGGCTGGATGGATGTATCGGCTTATTGTCGAATCATTACTGGGATTGAGGCTTGAAGTTGATAAACTTCATATTGAGCCTTGCATTCCGGGAGATTGGGAAACATATAAAGTGCATTATCGTTATCGTGAAACAATGTACCATATCGCAATTTATCAAACACAGGACGCTAATGATGATTTGAGTATAACAGTCGATGGAGTTCACAATGCTGAAAAAATTATTCCGCTTGTTGATGACCGTCAGGAACATCACGTAGAAGTCAGAATTCCATTGCCCGGCTGACTAAATACTGGTTTTTAGGAACTTCTATTTTCAACTTAAATGATTTGTTTTTCTGTTGAAAAGATTTTCTCAGAGATGTAAATCCTTTTTCAATCTTTTGAACTATTGAACCTGAAAGGTTAATTAATATATTGCAACTGTAAAATATTTATCTGGATATAAGATGAGATTTATTAATTATTTTCAAAAAAAGGAGAAGTTATGAGTAACCACATTAATGAAGGCGCTGTTAAAGTAATAGAAATCATTGGTATTTCTTCAAAAAGTTTTGATGATGCTATTAATCAGGCATTGAAAAAGGCATCAAAGTCTATAAAAGGAATTACAGGGTTCGAAGTAATTAAACATCTGGCAAGTGTTAAAGATGGCAAGATAATACGTTACAAAGTCAATCTTAAACTTGCTTTTCCTGTAGTATAAAAACAGAAAGGATGTTGTATGTCTTTACAAGTGAAATATAGTCCTGTGCTGGCTTTAGCCAAAGAACTAAACGTACAGGGACTGGATGTTAAAGAAGAAGCCGGTAAATTAAAATTATCCGGCACTGTAAATTCTCAGTATGAAAAAAATAAGATATGGGATAAGATAAAAGAGATTGGCGGTGAAGCCCCCGCAGAAATTGGTGCCGATATCAAAGTTTCCAATACTGACTTCTATCATCTTCATACAGTCGAAAGCGGAGAAAGTCTGAGTAAAATAGCCAGGCACTATTATAAAGATGCGAATAGTTATATGAAGATATTTGAAGCAAATAAAGATCAGCTTACAAATCCGGATATGATCAAAGCGGGACAGAAACTAAAAATCCCAAATCCATAAATATTCTCAATTTAAAATTTCTGCACCTGATGCTGTCAATGAACAACATCAGGTGCAATGTAATCATTATTCGTGATTATTTGATGATATAATCCCATCTAATTATAACTAACACTCACCTTAAAGATTTAGCTCTCTTTTCGTTCTGTTGGACTATTTTTTTGTAACGTATAATTAAATAGGTTTTTATAGGGTAATTGTTCTAATTTAATGAAAGGTAATACGATGAAAACAGTAGTAGCTTTTGTATCAATCTTAATGATGTTCATTTTTACTATTCCGGCAAATGCCGGCGGAAAGGAAGAACTTAAGAAGTATTTCAATAATACGGCAAATAAAGTAAAAGCAACTGAAAACGTTTCTGAAAAGAGAGAGATACTTAACGAATCATTTGAAAACATGTATAAAGTGCTTGATGAAGCCAGGAATTCAGGGTTGATATCTAAAGAGGATCAATCAGGTATAGATAACTTCAAAGCAGCATTAAAGGAAAAACAAGATGAGCTTGAAGGTCGTAATGGTTTTGAACGTGTATCAGATTCGCAGCTAAATAATTTCTCACTTTACGTTGTTCAGGATATGGAGCAGGCAGCGGCAATAACTATAAGTCTTCTTGCATTGGTTATTATTGCCATCCTGCTTGTGATTTTTGTTTTTTAGTCTTTCAGCCGGTGTATATGCGAAATCCGCATTGTCGATTAGTCGGGAGTACCCGGTACGTAATACTATTTGTGAGCATTGGTTATGCAATGCTCACTGTCATTTTATCTTCCTGCAGCGCTGATCTTACACTTCAGCGAGAAAGCCGATTAGCTAAGGTGAGTTCAGTCGATACGAAATACTCAATAGTATTCGTAATTCATGGTGATAATAACTATCTGTATCATGACAGCAGCGGTAATAGCTACAAGGCGAATGAGGAGGCGCTTGCAGGAGCAATAAGAGTTGCGGAAGAAAATTCTCAGGCAGAGGTATTCATCTTTCACCAGAAACCCGGCAGCAATTTCTTTTTCTTTTTTCCGGTTAAGGATGGAGAGTATTTATATTACCGTAACGGCAGGTTAATTGAGAACGAAAGCTATTGGCGTGATCAGAAACAAGCGGACTTTGATATTGAAACAGGTATATATAATCAGTTACGTTTGACCAATCAAAACAATCTTATAAGAATGTTTGCCTACCTTGGTCATGAAATTCCGGAAATAAATGGTGCAGGATATGATTTATCCTATCCTGACAGAGCATTTACTATTGATAACGTTGCTAAAGGTTTAAAAGGCTTTACTTCAGATTTTTCTGAATTTGATCTTGTAATACTCTCCACTTGCTATGGCGGAACACCGTATACTATAGGAAAGCTTGGAACATTTACAAAAACCATTATTGCTTCTCCTGAAAATCTGCACTTATCATACTTCGATATTAGTACATTAGAGCGGCTGGATATAAACTTTATAGATGGTGATGTTCCGGCTTTTGCAATAAAATTTGCACAACAGTCTTTTGATAAGTTGACACGCGATCTGCAGACTGAAGTTAGTGTCGCCGTATACGATATAAAAAGTGTTCAAGAATTTTTAAACTCGGTTAATAATGAATACAATAATAAATTGATTAGTTTGAAAGGCAGGACACTATCAAACCTGGCAGCCATGGAGCGCTGCGATTGTATTGAAATTCCTGCTTACCAATTATCAACAATCAATGAAGGAGTTGAAGTTTTTTACCGGTCTGCCCGTTTCGGACGGTTAAAAAACAAAGAGAGTCATTCCGGCTGGGAATGCTGGAAGTAGTTTTGAGAAGATTTAAGGTTAGTAGCATCAAATTATTTCCGAAATTAAATATTCTAACAGATGAACAAGACTTAAAAATGTAGTCCCTTTTTCATCCCAAAGAGCGATTGCTTTTTAATTGCAACTAGTATACATAGTGCACTATAATATCCGTTTTATAAGAATACCGAAGCGTCAATAAATCATGCAGAGGATGAACGGCTTATGCATGTGATGGTGAAAACCAATTTTGATAACGACTCGACCTCAATTTTTGAAAGCTTACAAACTTTATACAGGGAAGTGGAATTGTAACTGCAATGGTTGGTTTATTAAATGTTCCGAAAGGTACAAAACTCGAAAAAAGGCTTGAAGCCGAAGGAAGAATGCTCAAAGATTTTACGGGTAATAACACTGACTGCTCCATTAATTCTTTTCCGCGGATAGACGCTAAAATGCTTCTTGAAAGTTACCGGAAAATCCTTAATAAAATCTATTCTCCTAAACATTATTATGAATGCGTTATGCGGTTCATGAAAGATTATGAACCAAAGACAAAAAAGGTATTTCATTTTAATCCTGATCGTATACTTGCTTTGTTCATGTCTGTATTTAAAACAGGCATTATCGGTGAAGTAAGTAATAAATGAAGAAATATGAAAAATTAGTTATATCTAACACGTAATTATTAAGGCAATATATCATGAAGAAAAAAGAAGCAAAGTTTAAGCGAAAAACCCTTGCAAAATCCCCCACAAGTATTCAGGGATTTGACGAAATAACAGGCGGCGGGTTACCGAAAGGTAGACCAACCCTTATATGCGGCGGTGCGGGCTGCGGGAAAACTCTTTTTGCGATGGAGTTTCTAGTTCGCGGTGCAACACTATTTAACGAACCCGGCGTGTTCATTTCCTTTGAGGAAACTGAAAAAGAACTAACAGCAAATGTTGCTTCGTTAGGGTTCGATTTAAATGGTCTTATAAAACGTAAAAAAATCTGGCTTGAGCACATCCACGTTGAACGGGGTGAAATAGAAGAGAATGGTGAATATGATTTAAAAGGTTTGTTTGTTCGTATCCACCATGCAATTGAAAGCATCGGGGCTAAGCGTGTAGTATTGGATACGATAGAAACACTCTTTACTGCACTGCCAAATTCTACAGCGGTTCGAACAGAACTGCGGCGGTTATTCGGCTGGCTGAAAAAGAAAAAAGTTACTACAATTGTTACCGGTGAGAAAGGTGATGCTACCTTAACACGTCAGGGTTTGGAAGAGTACATTTCTGATTGTGTAATTCTGCTGGATCATCGCGTTACTGATCAATCATCCATACGCCGGTTACGTATTGTTAAATATCGTGGTTCTACTCACGGCACTAACGAATATCCTTTCTTAATTGATGAAGATGGATTTTCCGTTCTGCCGGTCACTTCTCTGGGATTAAATCACATTTCATCCAAAGAAAGAATTTCTTCAGGTATACCCCGGCTTGATACTATGCTGTCCGAAAAGGGTTACTTTCGCGGAAGTACTATACTTGTCTCAGGTACTGCCGGTACAGGCAAAACAAGTACTGCAGCCAAATTTGTTGAAGCCGCTTGCAAGCGAGGTGAGCGGGTGCTTTATTTTGCTTTCGAAGAGTCACCAAGTCAGTTTATGCGTAACATGGCTTCTATTGGAATACACTTTGAGCCCTGGGTAAAAAAAGGATTACTACACTTTCATGCAACCCGTCCAACGTTTCATGGGTTGGAACATCACCTGACTACCAGTATCAAATTAATTATTAAAGTTGAACCGCACATTGTAGTTCTTGATCCTATTGATGCATTTGTTATGGGAGAAAATCAAACTGAAGTTAAAATAATGCTTCTCCGTCTGGTGGATTTTTTAAAGATGAGAAATATTACCGCAATGTTCACAAGTCTCACTAGCGGAGGGAAGAACCAGGAACTAACGGATACGGCTATTTCATCACTGATAGACACATGGCTTTTATTACGTGACATTGAAATTGGCGGTGAACGTAACCGGGGTTTATATATTCTTAAATCGCGCGGTATGTCACATTCTAATCAGATTCGTGAGTTCATTCTAACGGACCATGGAATTGAACTGCTTGATGTATATGTTGGTCCGGAAGGCGTGTTAACAGGCTCCGCCCGATTAGCACAAGAAGCACAAAACAGTAGAGAAAAATTATTGCGTCAACAGGAAATTGAACGCAAACAAAACGCTATAGAACTGAAACGTGCAGCAACAGAAGCTCAGATTGATGTTTTAAAATCCGAAGTTAAGGCAGAAGAAGCAGAAACCCGTAAACTTATCGAGATGGAAAAGGCAATTACTAAAAGGTTCGCAGAAGATAAAATAAAAATGGCGAAGAGCAGGAAGGCAGATAAATTTGCTAAAATAAATGTTAGAAAAACATTGAGAAAAGTTTAATGCAATTTTTTACGTTAGTAAGCAGAATATGTATAAAAGCAGCAAAAACAATTAACCTGCTTGATCCTAATGTCTGAAGTTTTTTACTGTTCTGCCCGTTTCGGGCGGTTAAAAAACAAAGAGAGTCATTCAGGTTGGGAATACTGGAAATAATTATTTCTGAGTATGCAGCCGATAATAACTAAATGATTCTGAAATTAATTGTCGCATAGAATATTACTCATCCAAATGATGTAGTTCCTTTATCATTCCTTCGCACGATTGAACTATCTATAGATCTTTCTTATCATAAGAACAATCAGTTTACCATAAATTTTAAAAATCTCCGGGCAAACAGGATTCATTTTACTGGAATAAGTATGTTATTTAATAGATATAGAGGAAGATTATGAAAACCAAATATTTTATGTTTTCGGCAGCGGGATTAATAATGGTACTTGCTTTAATCGGCTGCAGCACCGATAGGGAAAAAAAGGTTGACGATGCTAAAGAAAATGTTAAACAGGCAAATCAGGAATTGATAGAGGCTGAAGCCGAATATGAAAAAGAATGGCAGCAATTCAGGAGCGATGCTGAATTAAAAATCAGTGAGAACCAAAAAATTATTGACGAGTTTAAAGAAGAGATTAAAACAGCGAGTGAAAAATTTAAAGCTACTTATGAAAAAGAAGTAGCGGTGTTAGAACAAAAGAATTTTGAACTGCAAAAATCGATTGACAATTATAAGTTTGAAAGCAAAGATAAATGGGAAGAATTCAAACAAAATTTCGAACGTGATATGAAAATCATAGGGAATTCCATAAAGAAAATGTTTGAGAATAAAAATTAATCATGTCATCATCAATCAGTTCTGCATCGAATTGGTAAAGCGGTATTAATAATTATAAATAATAGAAGATTGGTATGAACATCAAAAAGAATACACTGATTATTATCTTGATAGCGGTCATAGTTTTAATAGTCATTATAGTGCTCTTATTATACAGCGGTAACGGAACTATGATGAATGGCGGAATGAATGAAAGTATGTACTAAAATGGTTGTATGTAAGACAATAGTTTCGGATAGTTTCTGAATCCGCGGATTTAGTTATTGTCTTAACTGACTGACTGCTTTTAATGCAAGAAAAATTCAACAGATTAATATTTGTCATTAAACTTTTTAAAGAAAAACAAAGATGGTAGGCTATGAAACAACATACGGTAAAAATAAAATCGATTCAGCATATCACACATGATGTGCTGCAAATTGTTACTGAAAAACCTGAAGCATACAATTTCACTCCCGGACAAGCCACTGAGGTTGCAATAAATAAAAACGGATGGAAAGCTGAAAAAAGACCTTTCACTTTCACCAACCTTCCCGAGGATGATCGTCTCGAGTTTACAATCAAAACGTATCCGTCGCATAATAGCGTAACCAATGAACTTCTTGAATTTAAAAAGGATGATGAATTGATTCTGCATGATGTCTTTGGTGCAATTGAATACAAAGGTGAAGGTGTTTTTATTGCGGGCGGTGCAGGGGTTACTCCGTTTATTTCCATATTCAGGTATCTTCGGTCAAAAAACGAAATTGGTTCTAATAAACTCATCTTTGCAAATAAAACTAAAGACGACATAATACTTGTTGAAGAATTTGAAAATTTATTGGGAGATAATTTCATCAACATTTTATCTGATGAGAAAGTGAATGGATATGCGCAGGGACTAATCACAGAGGATTTTCTAAAACCACATATTAAAAGATCAACTAATAATGTATACGTATGCGGACCCCCGCCAATGATGGAAGCAATTGAAAAGCAATTGAAAAATCTGAATGTTGACGAAAAAAGTATAATCAAAGAAGAATTTTAGTAAATAACAAAGTAATGATTATGGAATCAGAAAAAGATCTTAATTCTAAAATATTGGAAATTACTATGACTATTAAGGAAAAGTATCCTGAACTTTTAAAATATTTAGGAGAAATGCCGGTTACAATTCCCGATAAGAAAAGCCCTGAAATCGATGGTAAGGATCTAAGAGAATATTATGATTCTCTTAGTTCAATATTAAAAAATTACGCTCGTGAACACTTAGCCGAAGATAAAAAATGAAAATTGAGTGGTGGTTAGAAAATTTATAATCAAAAAAGAATTTTAGATACAGAGGTATTTCTGAGAATAAAAATCAATTAGCAGTTTAATCAATAAAAGAAATGAGAATAACATGAACATGAAAAGAATTTTTGGTGGAATATTAACAGTACTCGGAATAGCCGGGCTTATTTATGCTGCTGTACTATTTGTATATAGTTCCGGCGGTACAACGGATATCAAAGCACTTATTATTTTCGGCATCGTCGGTATAATATTTTTCATTGCGGGTATCGGTTTGATAAGAACAACAAAAGATGAATCTTAATAAGGGATGCAGATTTTTTTCAAATATTAATAACAAATAATAAATATAAAGAGTAACACAATGCGTGATTCAGGAAACGATATTAAAATTACTGTAAATGATCTTACGATTAGTTACATAGATGAAGGACTGGATAAATCTGCTGTAATCATTTTCATTCATGGTTTTCCATTTAATAAGTCTATGTGGAAACAACAGGTGGAAGCGCTTAAGGATAATTACCGTGTGATTGCTTATGATGTTCGCGGTCATGGAAACTCCGATGCCGGAGATGTCGATTTTTCAATTGATCTGTTTGCAAATGATCTTATAAGTCTGATGGATGCACTGAAAATTGATAAAGCTATGCTTTGCGGCTTATCTATGGGCGGATACATTGCGCTAAATGCAGTTGAAAACTATCCGGACCGTTTTGATGCGCTAATATTGAGCGATACGAATTGCATTGCCGATACTCCCGAAGCAAAAGAAAAACGATTGACGACAATTGAAAGTATTAAAAAGAATGGTGTGGAAAAGTTTGCCGATGAAAGTGTAAAAAATTTGTTTGCACCTGAATCTTTCAATTCAAAGAAAAAAGAAATTGCGGATGTAAGAGAGATGATTGTAAATACTGCCGAAAAATCAATCTTTAAAACATTGCGTGCTTTCTACGAACGAAAAGAAACCTGCAGCAAGCTTACAGATATAAATATACCGGTACTTATTATGGTCGGAAAAGAGGATAAGATCACCCCTCCTGCAGCAGCACAGATGATGCATGAAAAAATTGAAGGTTCCGTGTTGAAGATCATCGAGCACGCAGGTCATTTAAGCAACATTGAGAATCCTTCAGAATTCAATAGTCAAATCGAAGAATTAGTTTCAACGGATTACTATTAATACTGAAAATTTAAAGGAAAAAATATTATGGAAGTACTTGCAAAAGAATTGATTCAGGAATTATTGTCTGTAAACCATCCCCCTAGTCTTTCACTTTATATGACTACTCATAGAAGTCATCCGGAGAACCTTCAGGATCCGATAAGGTTTCAAAATCTTGTTAAACAATTAGAGGACTCATTATTAGAACAATATTCTGCTATCGAAGTGAAGAAATTACTTGAACCTTTTTTAACTCTGAACAACAACAGTGTATTTTGGGGGCATACATTAGATGGACTTGCTGTTCTTGGCTCAACTGATTTTTTCAAAGTTATAAGGTTACCTATAGCAGTTCAGGAATTGGCAGTTGTATCTGATAGTTTCCATACAAAACCACTTCGACAATATTTACAGTCCGTAGACCGTTACCATGTTTTGGGTTTGAGCCTTCATGAGATAAAACTATTCGAAGGTAACCGTCATTCACTCGTTGAGGTAGAACTACCACCTGAGTTTCCCCGAACCATAACAGAAGCACTTGGAGATGAATTAACCGGCAAACATACAACTGTTGCATCTTATGGCGGAACGGGTGGAGAAAGTTCAGACATGCACCATGGTCATGGCGGCAAGAAAGATGAAGTTGACAAAGATGCTGAAAGATTTTTTAATATCATTGCCGGAACTATTCACGAAAAATATTCAAAGCCTACGGGTTGGCCGCTTATACTTGCTGCTCTGCCTGAACACCATAGTCTTTTTCAAAAGTTAAGCAAAAATCCACTGCTGCTGCAAAATGGTATTAATGTGAATCCTGTTTCTATTTCAAATGACAAGCTTGTAAAATTGGCATGGGAAGTTATGGAACCAGTCTATTTACAAAAGCTGAAAGATTTAGTTGAAAGGTTCGAACAGGCAAAGGCAAATAATTCAGGCAGTGATATCGTTAAGGAAGTAATCGAAGCCGCTGAAGCAGGAAGAGTAAACACGATTCTTATTGAGAAAGACCGTGTAATTGCCGAAAGACTTAGAAATAAAGATACCGGGACTTTCAAGCAAGCAGATTTAACACAACCAAAGTTAGACGACCTTCTTGATGATATAGGAGAATTGGTTACAAAGATGGGCGGCAAAGTTATGTTTATTCCGTCGGATAAAATGCCTGCTAAAACCGGCATTGCAGCAATATATCGTTATTAAAAAGCGCATCCTATGTATGCCGTTTATAAATATAAATTTCAAAACTCGCATGCAGGATAAACAGATAAAATGATCTAATAAATATTATTTAAATCAACTTCTTAAAGTATAAGGCATAACAATTATGAAAATTCTATTTAATACAGACAAAAATGTTTCCGGAAACCAGGCAATCAGATCTTCTATGATCGATATAATTTCGGAGGACTTAAGCAGGTTTGATGATAACATAACACGACTTGAAGTTCATCTTTCGGATGAGAACGGAAAAAAGAGCGGGCAGACCGACAAACGATGTGTGATTGAAGCCCGTCTCCAAGGAATGCATCCCATTGCCGTTACTAATCACGCAGACTCACCTGAACTGGCTGTAACAGGTGCTGTTGATAAGTTGAAATCTTCTATTGATAAAATAAAGGGACGTATGAGAACTTACTAGCGGCGGATAAGTATAGAGAGTCTTTGAAATTCCGGATTGATAAGTATCCGGAAATATTATTACCGAATAAACAGATATGCTTTTATTAATAAATTTATAATAACATAGAAATAAATAATGAAAAAAAATATTGATGAAACAGTTTCTGAAATAACCAGGGCAGAATATATAGAAGTAGAACCCAATGTACGTCTTCACATAACAGATGCAGGTGAAGGCAGACCTATTGTGTTAATACATGGCTGGCCGTTAAGTGATGAGATGTATGAATACCAATACAACGATCTGATTAATAAAAACTTTCGTGTGATTGGTATTACCCTAAGGGGTTTCGGCAAGTCCGATAAACCATACGGTGAGTATAATTACGATGTACATGCATCTGATATAAAAGCCGTATTAGATAAACTGGAAATAGATGATGCTGTATTATGCGGTTTTTCTATGGGAGGTGCTATCGCAATTCGTTTTGTGGCAAATTACGAAGGAGCTCATGTTTCTAAGCTGGTTTTGGCTGCTGCTGCATCGCCGGTCTGGACTCAACGGGAAGACTTTCAATACAACCTTCCCACAAGTGCAGTTGATGATTTAATAGAATTGAACTATAAGGACCGACCGAAACTCTTAGCAGATTTTGCAA
>JAWOIK010000184.1:0-15069 GCA_046484705.1 Ignavibacteriaceae bacterium
TGTTTATCAGGTAATTTAAATCCGTATTTAGAACTTGCATTAAGAAGAACTTTCAGATAATCATCACAAACCTGGTAGCCAAGACCGCGGGAACCGGTGTGTATTAAAACAACAAGCTGCCCCTGAAATAAGCCAAAAACTTCCGCAGTTTTTAAATCATATATTTCGTCAACAACATCAATTTCAAGAAAGTGATTACCGGAGCCAAGTGTCCCCGCCTGATCGGCACCGCGTTCAAGTGCTCGCTGACTAACAGCAGTGAAATCAGCATTTTTTAGTGTTCCGCTCTCTTCTGTGAACTCGATATCAGAGGGATTGCCGAGATCATTTTCAAGTGCCCAGACTGATCCTTTTTCAAGCACCTGTTTAAGATCTTTATGAGATAATTTTTTTATTGCACCGCTTGCGCCGACTCCAGTTGGTACATTATCAAAAAGTTTAGCAATAAGTCTACCGATTTTTGATTTTACATTTTCATATTCCAATGAAGTCACTGCAAGTCTTACTCCGCAATTTATATCATATCCAACACCACCGGGAGAAATAACACCTTCATCAAGATTTGTAGCAGCAACTCCGCCAATAGGGAATCCGTACCCCCAATGAATATCCGGCATAGCAAGACTGTATTTTTCAATTCCGGGAAGATGAGCAACATTCACAACCTGTTTAAGTGCTTCATCGTCTTTAAGCGATTTTTCAATCATATCCTGAGAAATATAAATCCTGCCGGGCACACGCATTGACCCGGTCTTAGGAATTTCCCAGAGGTTATCTCTGATTTTATTTAGATGTGTGTTGTTGATAATCATTTCGTTACCCGAATACTAATCCTTTTATATAATGAATTTAATCTATTTTAAAAACTCATCCCCCTTCCCCTTCTCTTGAAAAGAGAAGGGGTGATTATATTATAAATTCCCTCTCTTATTAAGAGAGGGATTTAGGGTGAGTTTGTTTTGTTTATGCATGTGTTGTTACATGCAATTGTATTTCAAATTTAGATTCAAATATCAAATACTATACTTGTTGAAAGTATTCCGTTTTCCTCTTTTATTTCCATACGATGATAAGTAACTGATTTTATTTCCTCTTTCAGATCAATATCATTAGTTAATCTGCTGCATTTTAATTTACAATTCAATTTATAATTATTTTCTTCATTTCTTATTAAAATCTCATCAACACTTTTTGAAATCCACTTCTTAACAATTAACAGAAAATTAATTTCATTTAGAAAGGAAACCAGTAACCCTTCCCTGCTGGAATCCTGTATATCAATTTCCAATTCTTCCTCTGATTTTTTATCCACTGAATCCAGAACTGACTCATTAAATGCAATTAAAGATTCCTGTATCAGTTCTTCGAAAGAATCTGCCGTTATTTGAACTGCTATATCTGCAGTGTGATCAATAAACTTATGATATGATGCCAAATTTCAGATTTAATTTTTAATGTGCTTATAATTTAAGGAATCATTTATTGAAAGTAATCAGAAACTGTTCATCTTTTGTAGGGAGCGGATTCCCATCCGCTCCGCTTTTTATTAATACAAAAAATTAAATGATTCTTTCGGGCAATAAATATATTTCGCTACAGACAGGAGTCTGTTCCCTACACCTTGATTATTATTAATTTCATTCACTATATATTTGACCTGTTACTAAACAAAAATTAAATTTATTTGAGACTATTGAGAAGATATTAATGGACCCTCTTTCTGATCATTCTAAAGGTGTATTGGCGGTTGTTTTAACTGCATTACTTTGGAGTAGTGGTGGTTTGCTTATTAAACTGATATCATTGTCTTCTATGCAGCTATCTTTTTTCCGATGTTTGATTGCTGCAATTGTTTTTGCAGTTATATTCAGAAAGAAAGTTTTAAAGGTAAACAAACTCGCAATACTGAATGCTATATTCTATGCAACTGTGCTAACGTTATTTGTAATTGCAACCAAAACCACAACTGCAGCTAATGCAATATTTCTTCAATCCACAGCTCCGATTTATGTATTAATATTCGAACCAATTATTACTAAAACCAGGTGGGAACGGATTAACGTAATAACTATTGGAGTCTGTTTTATCGGAATGATTTTATTTTTTACCGGTGAACTTTCTCCCGGTCACCTTGAAGGCAATATTGTAGCATTATTAGCGGGAGTAGCATTTGCCGCATTCTTTTTAGGAATGAGAAAAAACGACAAAGAATATCAGCAAAGTGCAATCTTCTACGGAAATATTATTGTTGCCGTAATCTGCATACCATTCATACTTGAACTTGAGACAATATCATTCAGCGATTTGTGGATGGTATCATTTCTTGGTGTCTTTCAGATTGCTGCAGCTTATGCAATATTTACTTACGGTATAAAACGCATACTTGCAGTTGAAGCATCAATTATTTCTATGCTGGAACCGGTGCTTAATCCTGTTTGGGTATTTTTAGGTTATGGAGAAGTGCCTACTACTTATGCAATAATCGGGGGAATAATTATCATCTTAGCGATCTCAGTTAGAACTCTGGTAATAGGAGCACCGGCATTTAAATCAAGATTCAGGTTCTAAGGTTGAAGCCTGCTGATCTTCCAATCATTGCCTGATTTTTCAAATAAAATTCTGTCGTGAAGTCTGTTTTCCCTGCCCTGCCAGAATTCAAACTTATAAGGAATAACAAGAAATCCTCCCCAATCGAAAGGCATAAGAGGATTTTTTCCTTCATATTCTTTTTTCAGGACTTCAAACTTATCTTCAAGAATTTTTCTATCGGATATTAACTCACCCTGTAAAGAGGCTATAGCTGCAATTCTGCTTTCAATCGGACGTGTATTGAAATATTTTTCAGATTCAGCCCTGCTTATTTTTTCTACTAAACCATCAATTCTTACCTGTCTTTCCAATTCCTTCCAGAAAAATACCAATGAGGCACGTGGGTTGTGTTGTAGTTCTTTACCTTTTCGGCTTTTATAATTTGAATAAAAAATAAACCCCCTTTCATCAAAATCTTTTAACAAGACTATTCTGGCAGATGGGGTACCGTTTTTATCCGCGGTTGCAAGTGTCATTGCATTAGGTTCATCTACACCAGATTCAACTGCCTGATCAAACCAGATTTTAAATTGAAGAAATGGATTTAAATTGACCGATTCCTCCGATAATTTATACAGAGTATACTCTTTTCTAAGTTCTGAAATTAGTTTTTTTGTTGTCATAAGTATTTTACGGAATATTATCTTATTTTTAGTTTAATAATCCATTTAATTGATTTAATCCTTTATCGGTAGTTGAGCAGAGTTTGACTGTAATAAGTTTAAGGACTTTGTTAAATTAAGTATCGTAATAGTATAATCAAATATTAAAAATATTTTTTCAACCATAAAAATTATAAATACGAAGTAGAAAAACCTGTTAATATGAAATCGGATAAACTATCAAAAAAACAAAAAGAAGAGCTTGAAAAGTTTGGTGCTAACACATGGTTCGTAGAATACCTGCACGATCAGTACGAGAATAAACCCGATGAAGTACCGGAACAATGGAAAAAATTTTTCGGTAAAGTAACCGGAAAGAATCAGTCTAATGGCGAAGATAATTTAATTCAAAAATCTTTCCTAACGCTTCCTGCCGGTGTTGAAATGCCTAAACCTGGTGATGATGATGAATTGAAGGTAATATCAGGCAGCGCTCAGAAAATTTTAGACAACATGACGGCAAGTCTTACAGTTCCTGTTGCCACATCCCAACGAACAATTGCTGTAAAACTACTTGAGGAAAACAGGATAATTATTAATCAGTACCTGCAAAAAAAACAACTTGGTAAAATTTCTTTCACCCATCTAATAAGCTGGGCTATACTAAAAGGTATCGGTAAAATACCGTCTATGAATAACGGGTTTACATACATAAATAGTAAGCCTCATCTTATTATCAGAAAGAGTGTAAATTTAGGATTAGCCATTGATATTGAAAAGAAAGATGGCTCACGTACTTTGATAGTACCAAACATTAAGGATGCAAACAAGCTTTCGTTTAAGGAGTTCTGGGAAAAATTTGAAGACATAGTTGCCCGAACAAGAAAAGGTACAATTGATCCCTCCGAGTTTTTGGGTACAACTGTTACGCTAACCAATCCAGGCACAATTGGTACGGTTTCTTCCGTACCAAGATTAATGATAGGACAAGGAGCAATTATCGCAACCGGTGCAATCCAGTATAATGCTGAATACCAGGCAATGTCTGCTTCCACCATTTCAGCACTTGGTGTAAGTAAGGTAATGAACATTTCCAGCACTTACGATCATAGAATTATTCAGGGAGCGGAATCAGGATTGTTCCTGAAAGAAATAAACGAATTAATTCTTGGTAAAGGTGAATTTTACGAAGAGATTTTTCAGGCATTGAAAATTCCACAACGACCGCTTCAATGGGAATCTGATTATCAGCCTGGAGGTTTTGATAAAAATTCAAACACCGAAGAAGTTATTAAGCAGGCAAAGGTACTTCAATTAATAAATTTATACAGAGTACGAGGACATTTAATTGCTGACCTTGATCCATTAGGCAAACAAGTACATTATCACCCAGAACTTGATCCGTCATCATTTAACCTGACCGTTTGGGATTTGGACAGATATTTTATTACCGGAGGATTCGGTGGACTGAAAATTTCTACTTTACGTGAAATTCTTCACATACTCCAAAAAACATACTGTGAAAAAATCGGCGTTGAGTATATGCACATTCAGAACCCGTCTGAAAAGGTTTGGCTCCAAAGTAAAATGGAACCCAGTCGTAATACTCCGGATTTTGACGATAAGATGAAAAAGAATATTCTTAAAAAACTAATCAGTGCAGAGGTATTTGAAAATTTTATTCACACTAAATTTATTGGGCACAAGCGATTTTCACTCGAAGGTTCGGAAACACTGATTCCTGTTTTAGATATGCTGTTGAACCAGGCATCCGAGCATGGAATTGGTGAAATTGTTCTGGGAATGTCTCACCGCGGACGATTGAATGTGCTTGCTAACATTATTCAGAAGCCGTTGGATTCTATTTTTTCAGAATTTGAGGATATCCGCGACCCCAATTCCATTGAAGGGTCTGGTGATGTAAAATATCACTTAGGAGCAACAGGCAAGTACAGAACTTTGGACAACAAACTGATTTCTGTTTCTGTAGCATCCAATCCAAGCCACCTGGAATGGGTTAATCCTGTAGTAGAAGGAATCGTCCGTGCAAAACAAACAAGACTAGGTGACCGAAGAAACTATCAGCATGTAATTCCGGTTTTAATCCACGGTGATGCGGCATTTGCCGGTCAGGGTGTTGTACCAGAGACGCTCAATTTATCTCAATTAAAAGGGTACAGAACCGGAGGCACAATACACATCATAGTAAACAACCAGATTGGTTTTACAACTACGCCTGAAGATGCACGCTCATCTACGTATGCTACTGATGTTGCAAGGATGATACAGGCACCAATTTTTCACGTTAACGGAGATGATCCCGAAGCAGCATTACTTGTTACAAAAATTGCATTTGAATATAAACAGATCTTTAAAAAGGATGTTGTAATTGACCTTTTCGGTTACCGAAAATATGGTCATAATGAAGGCGATGAACCGGGCTTCACTCAACCGCTTTTATATGATAAAATAAAAACTCACACTTCTGTTAAAAATATTTATTCAAAAAAACTGATCAATGCAGAAGTTATTACAGAAAACGAACTAGTGCAATTTCATAAAGAATTTGAAGACACGTTGATAGATTCGTTCGAGAAAATCAGAAGAAAGAGTGCAACCTTTTCGAGCGATATTCCGCTGGCCGTATCGAAAAAAAAATCAGATGATAAAAAATCAGAAGTAGATACATTTATATCTGAAGAAGTTTTAAAAAAGATAGTTTACGGAATCACCACGTATCCTGAATCATTCAAAGGTCATCCGAAACTTCATAAATTTTTAGAAAAAAGAAAAAAAATAATTGATGGCAGTGAGCAAGCGGATTGGGCTCTTGCAGAATCTTTAGCATTTGGAAGTTTACTACTTGAAGGCACTCCAGTAAGATTGAGCGGACAGGATAGTGTTCGCGGAACTTTTAGTCAAAGGCATCTGGCGTTGACCGATATAACAAATGGAACAGAATATTTTCCATTAAATCATCTTTCGGAAAATCAGGCTCAACTTGAAGCACTGGACAGTTCACTATCTGAAGCAGCCGTTTTGGGTTTTGAGTATGGATACAGTACTGCTGATCCGTTAGCGTTGGTAATTTGGGAAGCACAATTTGGAGATTTTGCAAATGGTGCACAGATAATAATCGACAATTTTATTGTTGCCTCCTATGAAAAATGGAAAGTACCCAATAGTATTGTAATGCTCTTACCACATGGATTTGAAGGACAAGGACCTGAACACTCCAGTGCAAGATTGGAAAGGTTTCTTATTCTCTGTGCAGAAAACAATATGTATGTAACAAATGTAACAACGCCTTCCCAATATTTCCATTTATTAAGAAGACATATTAAACATTCTATAAATAAACCTTTAGTGGTAATGACACCTAAAAGTTTATTACGCTCATCCGATGCGAAATCACCAAAAGAAGAGTTTACCTCCGGCTCCTTTTTGGAGATAATTGATGATGAAATCAAGCACAAATCAAAAATTAAAAAATTGATCTTTACCAGCGGCAAAGTTTATTATGATCTCAATAAATTCCGTGAGAAAAATGGTCATGATGATGTTGCACTAATCAGAATCGAACAAATCTATCCTTTTGAATCGTCAAGAATAAAAAATCTTATATCAACCTATAAAAATGCTGCAAAAATCGTATGGGTACAGGAAGAGCCGCGAAATATGGGTGCCTGGAATTTCATTTCATCAAGGTTAATGGAAATAATTAATGGAAAGAATCTTTTATACAGTGGAAGACCTGAGAGTGCCAGTCCTGCCGTAGGTTCTGCAAGAGTTTCAGAAAAACAGCAAAAAGATCTGGTAAAACAAGCCTTTGATTATTGATATTGCCAAGTATTTCTTGCAGTTCTATTGGGTTTACTTTGATATTTAACCGGTTCAAAGACAATATAGTTTCTGCTGCCGGATTATAAGTTAAATAACAGTACTATATCAATTAAGATTCCTTACGCTGTTGTAATTTCAATTTGTTCTAAATGATTCACTGATTCAAGGATTACTTTATTTTTGTAATGAATTGGGACATTTTCTTGTAGAAATCTACGAATTTGGCTTCAAATCTACTGGCATATTTGTTGGCAATAATTATCAAAACTATTTCATTTTTGAGGGCATTTTTATGAATGATTTTGAACGTAAAGTATTTGATGGCTATCTCGTTGAGATAGTTAATCTCACAAGGGCTACAGCAAAAGAAGCTAAAGAATTCAAACAAATTCTTGATGAAGATATATTATATGGTCACCACAACCTGATTGTTGATCTGAGTCATTGTGAATTTATGGACTCCACATTTATTGGTGTTATGGTGGTTACATATAAGAAATTACGCGGCAGAGGCGGACAGATGAAATTGATCAAACCAGGGTTGTTCGCAAATTCGCTTTTAAACTATACAGGAACAATAGAGATTTTTGAAACCTTCGAATCGATGGAAGAAGCAGTGAAAAGCTTTGAAAAAAAGCCGGACAATTTTATTAACAAAATTTACTCTCTTATTTAATTTTTGAAAGAAAGATTATTCAATATTAAAATTCAGCAATTAATTGCCGTTTTAGTTTGCTCAATTCTTATTGGATCAGGGGTTTCGGTTTCAAATTATCTTTCTTCCATTAACGATAAGATTCACCACTTTGAAAACCTGGATTTGGAGAAACCAAAATATTCTTTGAATCAATTTCATAGAGGACCCTCAAACCAGCGCTTTACACCAGATATTAATTACACAATAGTTCAAGATCATTCAATCAATCTTATCAAACAAGACACGTTAATCATTTCGGGTACTTCCAATACTTCCGAAAAGAATCACCGGATAATTCAGACTAACGCAGTCACAGATGAGATTATATTTTAACCGATTAATTGAATCTGCTTTAATTGATAATTTCCATTCCCTGCCTTACATTTCGAAAGTATTTTATTTTGGATTGCGGGCGTAACTCAGTTGGTAGAGTATTAGCTTCCCAAGCTGAGAGTCGCGGGTTCGAGTCCCGTCGCCCGCTCAACTCATCAAATGATTGTTTGGTTTTATAGAAGAAAAATCACATATTTGTCCACTAAATTTTAGAATAGAATTTTGGGCGCTTAGCTCAGTTGGTTCAGAGCATCTGCCTTACAAGCAGAGGGTCCGGGGTTCGAATCCCTGAGCGCCCACAAACCTATTTATCCCGCTTCCTGCGGGATTTTTTTATGAAAATGTATTTCGTTTATATCATAAAATCGATATCTCTTGATATGCACTATATTGGTCATACATCGGATTTAAATGATAGATTATTACGACATAACCGGAATACAAATAAATTCACTAAAAATAAAGGTCCCTGGGAATTAATCATTTCCTACCCCTGTAATTCTAAATCACAAGCATATCAATTTGAACTGAAATTGAAAGGTTTTAAGAATTCTTTTAAAGCCATCGAGTTCCTGAAAGCCTTGGTTCAGAGCACTCCGACTTAGTCGGAGGGGTCCGGGGTTCGAATCCTTGAGCGCCCACAAACCTATTTATCCCGCTTCCTGCGGGATTTTTTTATGAAAATGTATTTCGTTTATATCATAAAATCGATATCCCTTGATATGCACTATATTGGTCATACATCGGATTTAAATGATAGATTATTACGACATAACCGGAACAGAAATAAATTCACTGAAAATAAAGGTCCCTGGTAATTAATCATTTCCTACCCCTGTAATTCTAAATCAGAAGCATTTAATTAGGGCTGTATTTAAATAGCATCATACCCGTAATTACGTTATTACCTGCCCTTAATTAAAATCTAACAACACTTTTCTTGTATCAATTAATAATTTCTTGTTATCTTGAGTTAAACTTTTCTGCAATTTGGAAATCAGGGACAGAAATTATTATCAATAAATTAATTCCAAATAAATCTAACAATTAAATTCAGGTGCGTGATGAAAAAAAAATTTTCGTTTCTTTTTCTTCTTACTTTTCTTATAACTTTCCAAAGTACATTTGCTCAGGAAGATCCCTATGTACCGGGAGAGTTATTGGTTCAATTATCCGGCAATGATAAAGCCAGTTTTGTTGCTGAGAGTTTTTCCTCTATTGGATTAGAGGTTAAACAATTAATTTCAGATCATATGAATATATGGTTATTTGGCTATGATCAAAACAGAATTGATGATGATGAAATCCTGTTTACAGTGAGGATGCATAATGATGTTAAAGTTGTTCAGTTTAATCATTATGTTCAGCAACGTGAGGTTTCTGTTGACTATGTATCAGCATTGAAGAACTATTTTAATTCATTTAATGAAGCCATTCCTAATGATCCCAGATTTAATGAACAATGGGCATTACAGAATACAGGTCAAAGCGGCGGAACTCCCGGAGCCGATATTAAAGCTGTTCCGGCGTGGGATCTTACTACAAATGGTGTAACAGCAACAGGTGATACAATTGTTCTTGCTATAGTGGATGGCGGATTTGATATAAACCATAACGATCTTTATTTCTGGAAAAACTGGGGAGAAATACCCGGTAACGGAATTGACGATGATGGAAATGGATATGTGGATGATTTTCATGGCTGGAATGCTTACAATAATAACGGTACGATAACAAGTAGTCAGCACGGTACACACGTTTCCGGTATCGCTGGTGCAAGAGGCAATAACGGAATAGGTGTTGCTGGAGTCAACTGGAATGCTCAGATTATGCCTATTCAGGGTTCTTCCGGTACTGAATCCATTGTTCTTATTGCGTACAATTATGTATTAAATGCAAGAAAAATCTATAATCAAACAAACGGGGCGGAAGGTGCATTTGTAGTTGCAACAAACGCTTCTTTCGGAGTTGATTATGGTAACCCGGCTAACTTCCCTCTTTGGTGTGCAATATATGATTCGCTTGGTGTACAGGGAATACTAAGTATGGGTGCAACTGCAAATCTGAATATTAATATAGATATAACCGGCGATGTTCCAACGGCCTGTCCAAGTGATTGGTTGATTGCAGTTACAAACACTACAAATTCCGATCAAAAGAACAGTGGTGCAGCATATGGACTCACAACTATTGATTTAGGTGCACCCGGTACAAGCATATTAAATACAAGTACGTCAAGCGGTTATGCAACTTTAACCGGAACTTCGATGGCTACGCCGCATGTAACCGGTGCTGTCGGAATGATGTTCGCCGCAGCAACTGAAGGCATTATGCAATCTTACAAGTCTAACCCGGGCGCAGGTGCATTGTTATTCAAACAATTGCTGCTTGATGCGACTGATCCGATCTCTGCTTTACAAGGAATTACTGTATCCGGCGGAAGACTAAATTTATTCAATGCAATGCTTGCTGTCTTTACTACCCCTGATACCATTCCCCCGACAACTATAACAGATTTGGAAGTAACCACCCCTACTTCAAATTCATTAACCTTAACCTGGACCGCACCACTCGACACTTCAACAAATGGTGTGGTTTCATATGATATACGATTATCAAATTCTCCTATAACCGATTCAACTTCATTTTATAATGCTACACCTGTTGCATACCCCGCAGCACCGGATACATCCGGAGCAACCGAATTGTTTATAGTTGAGGAACTTAATTTTAATACCACATATTATTTTGCTATCAGATCATATGATATGTGGGGTAATATTTCTGAATTATCAAATAGCTCTAATGGTACCACCTGGCAGGCACCAGAATTGATGGTAACCCCGGATTCGATTTACCATGCACTTGAACAAAATACATCGGAGACGGATACAATATTTATTTCTAATGTGTCTCTACATAATTCCACACTGGATTTTTCAATATCATTAGAGAACAATACTTTTCCTGATAGATCTGTAAGATTAATTTCTGCTCCTCTTATTAAGGACGAACAGGAAAATCAACAGGATACAAAGAAAGATGATCCGGATGAATATTATGGGATCAGCTTGGACGGACTCGGCGGTCCTGACTTATTTGGTTATACATGGATAGATAGTAATGAGCCGAACGGTCCGGTATATGAATGGAATGATATTGTTTCTACAGGCACATTGGTTACAAATTGGATCCCAACCGGAACTTTTGATCCTAAGGATGAAGGATATGCCGGTCCGTTTGAAATCGGATTCCCTTTCAAATTTTATGGTGAGCCAAAAGTACAGGTTTATGTTGCAGCAAATGGATTCATTCATTTTTCACCATTAACAGCAAACACAATAACAAATGCTCAGATTCCGAATACTGCCCATCCAAATGATTATATCTCACCATTCTGGGATGATCTTGACGGCAGGACTCAAGGTACTGTACACTATAAACAGGACGGCAATAAGTTTGTAATTCAATTCACTAATTGGCAGAAATACTCCGGGCAGGGTTCGCTTACTTTTCAGGTTGTACTTCATTCAAATGGAAGAATAATGTTCTATTATGAAAGCATGGTTGGAACTTTAAATTCTGCAACAGTTGGAATTGAAAATGCAACCGGAACTGATGGTCTGCAAATTGCTTACAATGCAAGCTACATTGCGAACGGATTAGCAGTAAAAATTGCTGCTGAACCTGATTGGCTTACCATTTCTAATCAAAGCGGAACTATTTATAATGATAATACATTAGCATTGGTAGTTGAAATGAATGCTGATGGTCTTGAACTTGGATTATATTCCATGGATGTTGTAATAACTTCCAATGATCCGTTAAATAGTGAAGTAATAGTTCCAGTTGTAATGCTAGTTGAAGATGAAATTCCGGTTGAACTCACTTCCTTTACGGCTTCATCTTCAAAAGATATTGTTGCTTTGCAATGGATAACAGCCAGCGAAACAAATAATCAGGGGTTTTCAATTGAAAGGAAATTATTATCTTCTGAGAGTTTCGCAGAATTAGCATTTGTTCAAGGTAAAGGCACAACTACGGAAAACACCGTTTATACATATACAGATAGATTAGATCATCCCGGAAGCTATTCCTACAGGCTAAAGCAAATAGATTATGATGGAACGATCTCTTACAGTCAGTCAATTCTTGTTGATGTTTTAAAACCTGACAGGTATGAACTGGCACAGAACTATCCAAACCCGTTCAATCCGTCCACAACCATCAAATTTGCTTTACCCGAAGCTTCTGAAGTTACATTAACCATTTTCAGTATGCTTGGTGAAAAAGTTGCTGAAATTCTTAATACCAACCTGGAAGCTGGTTATCACAAAGTTGAATTCGATGCTTCAAATCTGCCAAGTGCTGTTTATTTATATAAAATTGAGGCTGGTAAATTTATTCAGACAAAGAAAATGATGTTAATCAAGTGATTATATAATAATATTCCTCTATTAACCCCGGTTCATATCCGGGGTTTTTTATTTGTTGCTAATAAGAAATCGATTCTCTTTGACTTTGTGAAAAAATTATTGCAATATGTAAATGGTAATTATTCTTTTTATTGATTTGCCATTCTCCAGAATTTGATTATCCAGGGTGAGAAATGAAACGACTGTTTTTTCTATTATTCTTATTAACTTTACCTGCTTGTAGTCTGTTTAATCCGACCGAACATTCAGTGGAAGAGCCTATACTACTAAAACAAGCTCCTCTACCTGAGATTCCGGCATCCTTTCAAAACCTGGATTTCAGTTTTATTTGTGAAATGCTTATAGACAAAAATGGCAATGTGGAAACAGCAAGATTGATTGAAAGCAGTGGTGATAAGTATTGGGATTCACTAGCAGTTTTGACTCTACTTAATTGGCAATTCTCACCGTTATTATATGAAGGTGTACCACTTAAAAAATTAATTCGTAGAAAAGTAAATGTAATTTTTACAGATCCAAATGAAATGGTATTAGCAGAAATTATTTTTAATACATTAGCAGAAGCAGAATCAATTTATACTGCCGTAACAAAAGGCGAGAATTTTTTTACACTTGCAAAGCAATACTCTATAAGTGATTCAAAGATTAATGGAGGCAGGCTTGGTAAAGTTGATATTAATCATTATTCAGAAAATATAAGCCGTGTGCTTGAAAAACTTAAAGTTAACGAGTTTACAAATCCGGTAGTATACGGTAAATATTTTGCTATATTCAAAAGACTAAAGGAAAATCAATTGTACTAAAATTCCAAAAGTAATTATTCTTGCACTTTATTAAACTTACGGAGAAGAAATGAAATATCGCAGATTGGGGAATACAGATGTGAAAGTATCTGAAATAAGCCTTGGATGCTGGACAATGGGCGGACTTAATTGGGTAAACGGAGTTCCTAATGGCTGGGCAGATGTGAATGAAAAAGAAATAGAGCAAGCGATTAACTATGCAATTGATAGTGGAGTTAATCATTTTGATAATGCCGATGTTTATGGTAACGGTAAGGCAGAGCGAATGCTTGCAAGAATACTTGGTAAACGCACAAATGAATTCATTATTGCAACAAAAGTTGGCTGGTTCCCGGGTACAGCAGAGCATGCTTACCAACCGGAGCATATCCGTCATCAATGTGAACAATCACTTATCAACCTTCAAAGAGATTATATTGATATTTATTATTTTCATCACGGTAATTTTGGCGGGAATGATAAATACCTGGATGATGCAATAGAAACAATTTATAAACTTAAAGATGAAGGTAAGATAAGATTGATTGGTCAATCAGCATATTCCCACAATGATTTTGTAAAGCTCATTCCAAAAGTAAAACCTGATGTTATTCAAAGTTTTTCAAGTGCTATGGATGACCGCTTTATTAAAGAAGGTTCACCTACAAGAAAATTGCTGGACGATCATAATATTTCATTTATAGCCTTTGGACCTATTGCGCAGGGAATACTTGTTGGTAAATATACAGCTAGTAATCCTCCGCTTTTTGAAGCGGGAGATCATCGTGTAAGAGCAGAAAGATTCAAACCCGAAAATCTGAAAAGAGTAGAACCAATTATCGAGAAAATGAAAGCCAGGTTTGGATCTTCAAACCAGGAACTTTCCCGGGCTGCTTTGCAGTATTTACTATACTATAATCAGGTTGGTGCAGTTATTCCGGGATTCAGAAATCTGGCACAAGTAAAATCGAATTTGAGCGGAATGGATAATCCCCTGACAGAAAATGAATTTATTTTTATGAAAACTATATTTTCAGAAATCAATTCTTATTAATACTCAGAAGTAATTGCCGGATACTTTTAATAATTAATTTTAAACGAATGACTATTCCATCTGTTTATTTGAACAGACGGAAGAATCCGGAGATGAAGACTCAATAAATTAAATCAGATAAAAAAACGAGTTTGTATATTATTATTTAATTCAGTGCATGTAACAACAATTTATTTATCTGTGGTGATTACAGGATGCTTAATTGTATTCCAGGATTCTTCAAAATTAAATCCTTGAAATGTCGGGCTTTCATCATTGTGGCATGTTAAACACAGTTTTTCTGCAGAGCCATCGCTCACTAAAATATTAGTCATCCCATTTTTTATTGATTCTTCACGGTTCTTCATAACTTTCATAACTTTATAATCAGAACCAGCGCCATGGCAGCTTTCACATTGAACGCCATTCTCAGCATTAAATTTTGTATCAAACATTTCAACCGCATATCCATAGCCGGTTGTGTGGCACTTCAAACATTCAGGTGATTCATAAGCTTCTGTTTTCATTCCCATTTTCGTTACAATCTCTTTAGATTTTTCTGATTTAAGAGTTTCGATTGCCTTCGCATGTGCACTATTACTCCATATACTTAACTGGTTTCCTGACTTTTCAGTTTTGTGGCAAGTTGCACAAACTGATACTCCAACATACTTGTGACTCTGTGCGCGAGGGCCTGGCGGCCGTCCGCTGCGCCGAGGCCGTCGTCGAATCCATCCGCCAACACCACTGGGAC
>JAWOIK010000228.1:0-5263 GCA_046484705.1 Ignavibacteriaceae bacterium
AAAATCGAAGGCGCCTTCCTTCACTGCTCTCACTGCTAATTCGATATCGCCATAGGCAGTAATCAAAATGACACTAATTGATGAATCGTATTTCAGAATCTGACGCAACCAATAAATTCCTTCGTTACCATTGTTGATGCCCGCTGTAAAATTCATATCAAGCAATACAATATCAATGGCATGTTGTTGGATGGTAGAAATTAGATTGTTTGGATTTTTGAGCGTGAATATCTGGTCAAATTCCGATTGCAGCAACATCTCAAGTGCAGTTAAAACACTTTTATTATCATCGAGAATAAGAATCTTACTTTTCATTTTTTATACTAAGGTTCGATAAACATGGTCTTTCCTATCTGATTAAACGCGTTGTTTCCTGTAAAAGTAAAGAGATGTAAATTAAATGAACATCGACTGTAAGATATAATTACACATATTTTTCTGTTTTTCGATAGAATAAAGTGTATATATCATATATTCAGTTATATAACTTTAATGGCATTAGGAGATAGAATAAACTGAACCGGGATACCATAATATTAGACAGGGATTTAATACTATTAATTAGCATCATTAATTCTTCATCGCCATGCTTGTAATTAAAATATACAAGCAGTGTAATAATAATTTACAGTTGTTATTGAATTAAAACACGACGATACCTCTTATTAGTCTCACATTCAAGTATTTAATAATTGTGGCATAGGCCTTGCACATTCCTTATCAAATAGAAAAGAAAAATGGGTTCAAAACGAAGCACAGATTGACGGGAGTAGGCATAGTATTAATAATGTTACTTCTAATTAATCAAGTTCTTTTAGTTGGAGATGGATTTGAAGATAACGAACGAATAGTATTTAAGTAAATTAATAAGCCTCAAACATTTTTACCATAATTATCAATTGACATGATAAAAACAGAGAAATTAACAAAAGTATTTCGTACCGAAGATGTAGAAACCTTTGCCTTGGGTGGTGTAGATATTCAAGTTAAGAAAGGTGAATTTGTGGCCATCATGGGTCCTTCGGGTTGCGGAAAAACAACCTTGCTGAATATTGTTGGTTTGTTGGATAATGCCACAAGCGGGACTTATGGTTTCAACGGGACTGATGTAAGCAATCTTACGGAGGAAGAACGGACCCAGTACAGAAGAGGTAATATTGGTTTTGTTTTTCAAAGTTTCAACTTGATTGACAAGCTAAATGTTTATGACAATGTAGAGCTTCCATTACTGTATCTGAAAATGAAAGGCTCAGAGCGCAAAAAAAGAGTTAACGAGGTATTGAACAGAATGAAAATTGGTCATAGAGCCAAACACTTTCCACAACAACTTTCGGGCGGACAACAACAACGCGTAGCAATTTCAAGAGCAGTGGTAGCAAACCCCGGATTAATTCTGGCAGATGAGCCGACAGGGAATCTGGATACAAAAAATGGTATTGAAGTAATGAATCTTCTATCGGAACTCAACCAGGAAGGAGCCACTATTTTAATGGTGACGCACTCTGTTCGTGATGCTGGTTTTGCTCACCGCACGATTAATTTACTAGATGGTCAGGTAATCAACGAGAATCAGAACTGAATTCAGGTACCCGTCGATACATACCGGAAAAAGACCAGTTAAAATCAATTCCCATGCTAAAAGCATTAGTCAAAACAATTTGGTGCCATTTGACCCTCAATAAAATCCATGCAGTAATTAATATAGGTGGATTAGCTATAGGTATTGGATGCAGTTTGGTAATTTATAAAATTATTGCCTACGAAACTGGTTTCGATAGCTATCACACAAACTACGAAAATATTTATCGGTTAATTACTGAGTATACAGACCCGATAGAAGGAATTAAATATGAGGAAGGCCAGGTACCGCCTGTAGGAGAAGCAATCAGAAAAGAGTTTCCCGGCATAGATGCCGTAATGACCTTCTATGCGGCTCAGGGTCAAATTAATCAGATTAGTATTGAAAATGAAAATGGTGAGATCCAATTATTTCAGGAAAATAAAGGCATAGTTTGTGCCGATCCCAATATTTTTAAGGTTTTCGATTTTAATTTCTTAGCCGGCAATCCCTCCGAAGCTATCATCAATAAGGGAAATGTAGTGATTAGCTCTTCACTGGCGCAAAAGTATTTTGGTTTATCTGAATCGGAAGTTGGGGAAGCTATGAATCGATTGATAACTGTAAATAATAAACTTACTTTACAAGTCAGTGGGGTTATATCAGATCCGCCTAAGAATACCGACCTTCCCTTCACTATTATTGCAAATTATTATGATCAGATTATAATAAATCCATATTTCAGTGGAGGCACAGATTGGAAGGCAGGCCATTCTTACACCAATTGCTATTTGCTTTTGCAAAAAGATATATCTGTAGTTGCTTTTGAAAATCAGCTTTTATCATTCTATGATAAATACCATGAGGAAAATAATAGCCAAGATCGGCGATATTTGTTGCAACCACTTTCGGAATTGCATTCCGGGCTTTGTAATAACTATAGCAATCGGCAAGTACCGGAAAAAAGTTTATGGATTCTTGGTATTATTGGATTGTTTCTGATTATAATTGCTTCTATCAATTTCATTAATTTATCGGTAGTTCAGGCTATCGAACGATTTAAAGAAATTGGCATCAAAAAAATATTTGGGGAGAGCAAATCTCAATCCATCTCCCAGTTTCTTACAGAATCTGTTTTAATATCATTTATTGCAGCAGTAATTGGATTATTAATTGCTCAGGTTATTCTTACTTATTTCGAAGGGGTCATCGGATATCAATTGAATTCAGACCTTTTGACAAATCCCAATACATTTATCTATTTATTTCTATTAGCAACCGCTATTGGATTACTTTCCGGATTGTATCCTTCAATGATCATAGCCAGAATGAGCGCCAATGTGGCCTTGAAGAGTTCACTTTCCCATGAAAATTCGTCTGCATCCTTATCCCTGAGGCGTGCCCTGGTAATCATTCAGTTTACTATTTCACTAGTCTTAATTATAGGTACTCTGGTAATGAACCGACAATTAAATTACTTTTTAAGCAAGGATTTGGGGTTTAATAAAGAGGCTATTCTATTGGTCACCTTACCTGAAGCCAACAAAGATAAACTCCCATTACTAAAAGAAAAACTACTTGCGTATCCGGAAATTGAAATGGTAAGTCTTGGCACGCGTAGCCCTCTGGCTGATTGGAGAGTTAGTAACCTAATCAATCATCCTTCAATAGAAAAGGATACTTATGCTGCAAATTTAAAAAGTGTAGATGAAGATTATCTGGATTTATATAAACTCAAAATTATTGCCGGACAAAATTTTTCGAAAGTAAAAAACACTGGGGATATTGTTGTGAACAGAAAACTGGCTAAACTTCTTGGTTTTAATAATCCCGAAGAAGCGCTTGGTGAAAGAATCAAATACGCGGCAAATGAATTTAAAATAGTTGGCGTAGTGGAAGACTTCCATGCACGGTCCTTACAAAGGAGTATGGAGAATGTCATTTTTGGCAATTTTAATGGCCTTATAAATGAAATGGCCATCAAAATTGATCCAAGTGTTTTGTCCCTAAACAGGTATCAACAGATCCTAAAAAAAGTACAAACCGAATGGGACGAAGTTTACCCAAAATACATAATGAATTTCCAGTTTTTTGATGAAAAAATAGCCTCTTTATATGATGAAGAGCAGAACACAACCAGGCTGATTCAGTTATTTGCCATTATCGCCATTCTGATAGGAAGTATCGGATTGTATGGATTGATTTCCTACATCATAAGTCAAAAAACAAAAGAAATCAGTATCCGCAAAGTAAATGGAGCCAAAGTTTCTGAAATCTTAGTTCTGCTCAACAAAGACTTCATGATCTATTTTGCAATAGCCTTTGTTATTGCTTGTCCAATTGCCTATATCACTATGCATAACTGGCTGCAAAAATTTGCTTTCAAAACAGACTTAAGTTGGTGGCTGTTTGCTTTAGCAGGCGGTATAGCAATGGTGATTGCTTTAATCGCTGTTAGCGGACAAACGTTTACAGCGGCAAGAAGAAACCCGATTGAAGCTTTTCGTTACGAATAAGAATTTAAGATATAAGACCATGCTAAAGAATTATTTTAAAATCGCATTTGCCAACCTCATTCAAAGCAGGGTGTATTCATTGATAAGTATATCCAGTCTTTCTATCGGACTGGCTGTCTGTATCTTGTTGCTCTTGTATGTTTCGCATGAACTAAGTTATGACAGATATCACGAAAAATCAGATAACATTTATAGATTGTGTCAGGAAGTACATCCCTATCAGGCACCGGGGACCGCTAAATATTTGGCAGATAATTTACCGGAAATAAAGAGCTTTGCCAGAATATTGCCAAGAGATAATATCCTGGTTAAAGTTGACAATGAGATGTTTAAGGAAGATATGGTGGCCTGGGTCGATGCTGAACTATTTGATATCTTTTCCTTTGAGTTTGTAATGGGAAGCGCAGCAAATTCTCTTCAGCAACCGGGCACAGCAGTTCTCACTGAAGAATCAGCCCGTAAATATTTTGATGATGAAAATCCAATTGGCAAAATGTTTAAAGTAGGTGGTGAATATGATTATACAGTGGTGGGTGTAATAAAAGATATCCCACAAAATTCTCACTTTACATTTGATCTTTTTTTAACACTAGCCGATGGGAATAAGATGTTTGGTGACGACTGGATGGAAAGCTGGGGTTGGTGGAATTTTCTGATCTATTTTGAGATGTCGGATCATTTTTCCAAGACAGACCTTGAAGCGAAAATCACAGAGTTGATGAAAAGCCATAATGAAACTGGCGCTCCTGTAACGCAATTTACTGTGCAAAACATAAAAGATATTCATCTTTATTCCTCTCATTTTTTAGGAGATATTCAACCCCAGAATAGCATTACCTATGTATTGATTTTTTCGGCAATCGGCCTGCTTATTTTGCTTATTGCCTCCTTCAATTATATCAATCTCTTAACAGCCAATGCAACAACCCGTATAACCGAAATTGGTGTTCGTAAAACTTTTGGAGCTTCACGAACTCAGCTGGCTATGCAATATGTCTCTGAATCGATGATTGTATTCTTTATATCATTTTGTATTTCGTTGATTTTGGTAAGGCTCAGTTTACCTCTGTTTAATGAGCTATCCGGGAAAGATTTGTCATTTTACTTTCTGGCGAATGTAAATATACTTCTAAGCTTATTGGGTATGATGGTGGTTGTGGGTGTTCTGGCAGGTTGGTATCCCGCTTTT
>JAWOIK010000263.1:0-30883 GCA_046484705.1 Ignavibacteriaceae bacterium
TTGTGCAAATCCCGCAAATGATACTATCAGCGAAATTAAAAAAACAGTTATAGTTTTAATCATCAGGATAAAAATGTTGTATTAAAAAAAGTTAATCTGATTAATGTTGTTTAGTGAACCGAACTAATTGAAGTGAAAAGCCCCGAAGCAGAAATGTTTTTGATTTGATCCTGACTATGATTCCGTAGAAAGCAGTAAAATATCAATTGAAACAAATTCTCTTTCACAATTCCCCGACCCCGTAATTACATAAAACAAAACACAAGTCTAATTTATGTAAAGAATATAGTGTTTTGCTAATTAATTATTGAGTAAATACCAATTAGTACTTAATAATGAACTTTTAGAACAAATAAACCAGACTCTAAGAATTTATTTATTTAAGTTTTTTACCTGTTTGACTATATTATAGTTAAATAAATCAGAGAGGTTGCCAATGCCTGAGTATTCGTTAATAGTTAATGGTGTAAAGAAAATTGTGAATGTTGATTCCGACACCCCGCTGCTTTGGGTGTTACGGGATAATCTTCATCTTACGGGCACAAAATATTCATGTGGAATTGGTATATGCGGAGCCTGTGTTGTTCACATAAATGGTGCTGCTGAAAGATCATGTTCTGTTTCAATAAAAGATGCTGCTTCAAAAGAAGTTCAAACTATTGAAGGATTAGCTGAAAATCCCGATCATCCGGTTTTTAAAGCCTGGATTGAACACGAAGTATCGCAGTGTGGTTATTGTCAGCCCGGACAAATAATGACTCTTGCAGCTTTGTTAGATGAAAATAGTAAACCTTCCGAAAATCAAATTGAAGAAACTATGTCCGGTGTATTATGCAGATGCGGAACATATCCTCGAATTAAAAAAGCCATAGATGAACTTGTAAACCAAAAGGTGAAATTATGAATAATAACGGAATATTTACCCGGAGAGAATTTATAAGAGTCTGCAGTCTTAGTGCAGGCGGACTTTTACTTGCTGCTTATGTTCCCGCCGCAAATATATTTTATAAACCCGGCGATGATCCTACGATTTTTTCACCAAGTGCTTATATTAAAATTGATTCCAGGGGTATTGTTACGGTAATTGTTCACCGTACTGAAATGGGTCAGGGAGTTCAAACAGCACTGCCAATGATTGTTGCTGAAGAACTTGAAGTAGACTGGGAAAACATACGGATAGAACAAGCCGATGCAGATGAAAAGTACGGCAGTCAAAGTACCGGTGGAAGCTGGAGTATCAGAAGGTCATTCGATCCGTTGCGTGTTGCCGGTGCTACTGCTAAGGAAATGCTTATTACTGCGGCGGCTGTTAAATGGGGTACTACAGTGTCCGAATGTTACGCGGAAAACGGATTTGTAATTAATAAAGCAACGGGAAATAAATTTGCTTACGGTGAACTGGTTAATGAGGCTGCAAAACTTCCGGTTCCTCAAAATGTTAAATTGAAAGACCCAAGGGATTATAAAATTATAGGTAAAAGAGTAAAGCGCTTAGATACTCCAGCCAAACTTTTCGGCGAGGCAAAATTCGGAATTGATATCGTAATACCCGGTATGTTATTCGCTGCAGTTAAACGATCACCGACTTTTAAAGGTAAAGTTAAATCGTTCGATTCATCAAATGTAAAAGCTGTAGATGGAATTATTGATGTTGTGCAGATAAAAAGCGGCGTTGCGGTAATTGCAGATTCAACCTGGAAAGCAATTAAAGCAAAAAATTCACTTCAAATAGATTGGGAGGCTGGTCCATACACAAATGTTAGTAATGATACTATACGCGATTCCTTCTCAGCCGTAATAAATGAAGCAGGTACAGAGATTGAAAAACACGGATCGCCCGATAATTTAAATGTAAATGAAAACATCATGCTTGAAGCTATTTATGAACTTCCGTTTCTTGCACATGCTCCTATGGAACCTGTTAATTGTGTTGCCGATGTTAAGAACGGTAAAGCTGAGATTTGGGCACCAACGCAAAATCCGCAGGGACTTCAGAAGGATATTGCTGATTTCCTGGGTATTCAGAATACAGATGTAATTGTTCATGTAACTTTAGTCGGCGGAGGTTTCGGCAGAAAATCACATTCTGATTTTGGACTTGAAGTTGCTGAAATTTCCAAAGCAGTTGGTAAACCCGTTAAGCTAACCTGGACCAGAGAAGATGATATGAAACATGGACATTTCCGCCCGGCAAGTATGCATAAACTTAATGGTGCAGTAGATAAAAACGGAAGTGCTGTATTATTTTCTCATCATGTAGTAATGCCATCAATTCGTGCACACTTAACAGGAAACGATCCAAAAAATCCAAATGAATTTGATATGGTTGCCGGCACAAAAGATCTTCCTTATAATTTCCCGAATTTCAGGATAAGTGCAACAAACGTGTTTACACCGGTTCCATTGTGGTACTGGAGAGCAGTTTACAATTCCCAGAATCCTTTTGTTGTAGAAAGTTTCATTGATGAAATGGCATACGCTGCAAAGAAAGATCCGGTTCAATTCCGGTTAGATATGATGGATAAAGATTCCAGGCTTGCAAATGTTCTTAAATTAGTTCGGGAAAAATCCGGATGGGATACGCCTTTGCCGGAAGGACAAGGAAGGGGAGTTGCTGCTGCCGAATGTTACGGAAGTTTCAGTGCTCAGGTTGCTGAAGTAACTATAGAAAACAGCCAGGTTAAACTAAACCGTTTTGTAATTGCTATCGATTGCGGAATTGTTATTAATCCGGATACTGTTGAAGCTCAGCTTGAAAGTGCAATTGTATTTGCAATATCGGCGGCACTTAAAGGAGAGATGATAATAAGGAACGGAGAAGTTGTAAATGGTAATTATGATGATTATCCAATGCTTGAATATAGTGAGATGCCGGAAATTGAAATACACATTGTTCAAAACGATCTGCCTGTCGGCGGTATAGGGGAAGTTGGAGTAGCGGCGTCCACTCCCGCTTTCATTAACGCCATATTTAATGCTACCGGAAAAAGAATCAGAAAACTTCCGGTTAGATTGACATAAGAATTATTCCGGTGTGTATAATTCTGTTCCCGATATAATTAATTAAACGATTCTGATGACGGAATAACTATACAACAGAACGAAAGATGCAGACATAATGAAAAACAATGATGACCATATTTTTGTAATATTCGGTGCTTCAGGTGATTTAACGAAACGAAAACTAATACCCGCCATTTACGATCTGTTCATTCGAAATCAACTGCCGGAAAAATTTGCTGTGCTTGGTGCTGCCCGCACTAAGATGACTGATGAAGAGTTCAGAGAGAAAATGCTTGAAGCAGTTAATAATTACGGAAACCCGGAAGAAAAAGATTCTCCTGAAAAATTTTGTAAAAAAATATTCTATGAATCTGTTGATACAAAACCGGATTCATCATTTTCCGGTTTTAAACAAAAAATGGAATCAATAAGGAAAAATCAAAACATTGGAGGGAACACCGTATTTTACCTCTCTACACCGCCTTCTTTATATTCGGTTATACCGTTACTACTTTCTGGTCAGGAATTAAATACTGAAGATGATGGTTGGAAGAAACTGATAATTGAAAAACCATTTGGTTATGATCTTGAATCTGCTCAGAAACTGAATGACGAATTAATGAAAAACTGGAATGAAGAACAGCTTTACAGGATAGATCACTACCTTGGCAAAGAAACAGTTCAGAATATTCTGGTAACAAGATTTTCAAACGGAATTTTCGAACCTTTATGGAACAGGAATTATATTCAGCTTATTGAAATAACTTCATCGGAGGATATCGGTGTTGAAAAACGCGGCGGATATTACGATACTTCAGGTGCATTGCGCGATATGGTTCAAAACCATCTGCTTCAATTAGCCGGATTAATTGCAATGGAACCACCATCATCCCTCGATGCAGATGAGATTAGAGGTGAAATATTAAAAGTATTCCGCGCATTAAGACCAATTAATGAAAGCGAAGTAGTTAACTATGCAATCCGAGGCCAATATATATCATCACAAATTAAGCAGGAGAATGTTCCCGGTTACAGAGAGGAAGAAGGAGTTGATCCGGATTCCAAAACAGAAACTTATGCGGCACTTAAGCTATATATTGATAACTGGAGATGGGGAGGAATTCCTTTTTATATAAGAACCGGTAAACGTCTGCCAACCAGAGTTTCTGAAGTGGTAATTCATTTTAAACCCACTCCTCATTTTTTATTTTCAAGAAAATCACTTTTTGAATCATGCAATAAGTTAGTAATCAGAATTCAGCCTGACGAAGGAATTCTTTTAAAATTTGGAATGAAAGTGCCGGGATCGGGATTTAATGTTCAAAATGTAAATATGGATTTTCATTATTCTGATCTTACTGACCAGAGGGTTATGCCTGCCTATGAAAGATTAATTTATGATATAATGACCGGCGATAAAACATTATTTGCAAAGGCTGAAGAAGTTATGGCTGCATGGAAATACCTTATGCCCGTTATCAATGCATGGAAAAATAACGATAACATTCCAATCTATGGATATCCTGCCGGAACCTGGGGACCTGAACATTCAGACGATCTCATAGAAGAAAAAGAAATAACATGGCGTTATCCCTGTAAGAATCTAACCGACGATGGTGATTATTGTGAACTATGATCTTAGAATATTCCAAAACATTAATGAGCTTTCCGTATGTTTTGCGAATATTTTATTAAACGATGTTGATAAATCAAAAGGGAAATTCAGTCTTGCACTATCGGGAGGGAGCACACCCAAAAAAATATTTAAATTTTTTTCAGATAATTATCGGACAAAAATAAATTGGGATAAGGTTAATTTTTTTTGGGGCGATGAGCGATGCGTCTTACCGACTGATGATGAAAGTAATTATAAGATGGCTTATGATAATCTTTTATCAAGTTTAAAAATTCCCGAATCAAATATTTTCAGAATTCACGGCGAAGCTGATCCGGAAGATGAAGCTAAGAGGTACAGTGACATAATAAAAAAGAATGTGCAGCAGAAAAATAATTTTCCCGGGTTTGATATGATAATGCTTGGATTAGGTGAAGACGGACATACTGCATCAATATTTCCCGATCAGATGGATTTGATTACTGATGAAAAGATTTGCTCGGTAGCCGTTCATCCGGATAATTCTCAAAAAAGAATAACACTTACAGGAAAAACCATCAACAATGCAAAAAAAATAATTTTTATCGTCACCGGTGAAAAGAAAAGTAAAGTAGTGTCAGATATATTAAATAAGAATACGGGATGGAAAAAATATCCGGCAGGTTTTATTAATCCCGGCAGCGGAAAACTCATCTGGTTGTTAGACAAGCCAGCTGCCGGATTATTGGAAACTAATGAATAAATTTAAGAACTATCATTACTAAAAACTTATTTGTGCATTAACCAGCAACTGATGATGTTTTGGTATTGAGTTAACCGGAACAACATAGTTTACCTGGAACTTGGAAATTTGTGTCGGCCAGATATTCAAACCCATAACAACAAGTTCATCAGCATTTAAATCACCATCAATTTTGAAGCTATCCCATCTTAACAAGCCCTGAAAATTTTCACATATCATATAACCAAGAGTTGCCTGGTAGCCGAAAGGTTCAAACTCTTCGCTAAAGGCCGGTTCAAATTTTCCAAATACAGCTTCACCGGTGATGAGCCATTTATCTAATTCAAGACGCGCATCTCCGCCTGCTAAGAATCTCTTTCCATTGTACATCGGATCAATGCCTGATATATTAACACTCATATCATTACTTTGTGCAGCATTTACAGCTATTTCAAACTTGTTCGACTTATTCTTACCACCGGTTATATCCGGAGTAAAGGATAGCCTGCCTACATAAAGCATATCATTATTATCATTACCGGCATTCGAAAATCTGTTTCCGTTAAAAACTCCAATAGAATAATTCAAATCAGTACTTGGAAATAGTCCGCGTGCAGTAACTCCTATTTGCCGGTTAGGTGCAAGGTCAGCAATTTGAGCACGATTAATAAAATCAGTGTTTGAAGAACTGATAAGAAACTCGCGGCTGAAAGGGGATTTATATAAACCGGCATCAACAATAAATGCTTCAGAAATTTCATAATAAATTCTGGCATCAAGTATTGCAGGTGATCTTATAAAAGATGTTTGAACTGCATACCCGATTCCTTTATCAAATTTACCGGATAGTTTTAATCTGAAATTGTTAAGCTTAAATCCATTTGAAAAATCAATAGGCTCATATTGAAAGTTTCCGCCAAACTGTACGAGTAATCCAAGTTTCAGATATTGTTTGCTGAATACGTTCTTAAATTCCTCATAAAGCGGTTCTTCGTCTGACTGCGAAAATATTACTGAAGGGAACAGAGTAAGAACTGCAAGTGATAATAATAAAAACTGCTTCATATATCTCCTTAGACTAATTGAAATGATATACATAAACTAGCGCTAAAGGTTTTCTATAAAATTTTTGAAAACCACTTGCTAAGTTAATACTTTGTTTTGTTTTTTTCTCAGAGAGGGAAACCGATAACAGCGGCGAATCTTGTTTTTTCCCCTCTGTCATTAAATTTTGTGGCGGCGGTTATTCGAATGGTATTCTCGACAAGAAAGCTGGCAGAGATAAAGGCCTGGTAATTAATGTTGATGTTTTGAAAAGTTCTGTCTCTTATTATTATAAGATCATCGGGATTCAGAACAGCACCGGCTCTCAGTTCAAGTATATCAAGAGGGATGATTACTAAACCGAGGGTTGTGATTGCATTTTTTAGTTTGTAATTGTCTTTAAAATCTGCATCCAGGTAAAGACTGAATTTTTCATCAAATAAAACCAGTCCTGCTCCCGCAGTATAGTTCCGTGGATAATCGATACTGTCGAATTTTATTTCATTAAGATTTCTTGCAAGAAAACCAAGGTTCAGAAAGCTGAATGGTTTAAAGATAAAACCGGCATCAAACGAAAATAATTTTAACTGGTATGAATGATAACCTGCAACTGTATATCTGTTTGAACTGCCGATTGAGATAACTTCATTGCCGTAAGAAAGATTAACGGAGTAATTCTGAAGTCTCACATTATTAATGTTATAGATATCCTGGTAGCCAAATGCAAAGTTGCTGAAGGTAATAAAGGCGGATGAATTACCCTGCGAGGAGAATTCGTCAAATTCATAACCAAACAGAACGCCGGTATTATCATTTCTTATTCCCATTGACGCAGGGTTATGACTTGTAGAACCCAATCCTGATGCCTCAGCAACAAAAAATATTCTCTGCATTTCAGTCAAACGAGTGAGACCTTGCTGAGCAAATAACTCTGCCGTGCAGGTAATTATAAATATTAAAACAAGCTTTTTCATCTTACCTTAGAAAAAAACCTTTGTAAATGTTAAACCAACCTGACTGAAATTATTCTCACCAAATATTTCGCGCATAGTGTATTGGATTCCAAGTCGGAAATCATCAAATAAAAATTCCACTCCGAATTTAACAGCCAGTCCGAATTTAAACTCAGTAGTTGATTCTTTGGAATTAAACTGTGGAAAAGAAGGATAATTCTGTTCAAGAGTTTTATAAACCAGATGACCCTCTACCAATGGTGTAACAAAGAAATCATAGAATCCGGCTGATTGCGGATATATATTAAACTGTCCTCCGGCACCAATGGTTGTAACAACCGACCCGCCTTTCAGGTTAACAGAAAGTTGTGGATTCTGGGTAATTAGGTTATCTTCATTCAATACAAAATAACTTGCAGATAAACTGCCTATTGCGGAGATATCAAGCCCCTCAAATTGTAAAAGGTGGAAACGGCTCTGATAACCGATACCGAAACCGGGACCAAAATTATTTCCGAATGTAGAATTATACCCTGCTTCAATAACATCATACCTGGGCTGAATATATCGTGCTCTTACCGTAAGTCCGGCATACTGATCAACCATTGTCATTTTGCTTGCACCAACTCTGCCTGTGTATTCAATGGTTCTTAACTTATCTTTTGGAATTGAAAGTCTGCCGACTTCAGTATCCAGAGTAAGGTTTTCGGAATCTTCAAAATATATATTACCTTCAAAACGGGTTCCCGTGTTCAAATGAACAATAACAATTTCACCGCGCTCTGCATACTCACTTGAGATGTATTCAATTCTTAGTAAATCTCTTTTAGGAATAGTAAGATTGCCTGATTCTGTCTGAAGCATAATCATATTTAAGCTTTTTGCAAGAAGAAATCCTGCAACCACATTACCGTTTCTCAAGTAAACCACGACGGGATCATTAATAATGAATTTATAACCGTCGCCAGTTTTATCAGAAGTCAGATCAATATTATCTTCTTCAACAGTTCCCATCTTTATAAAAGGGTTGTATGAAATACTTTGAATATTCTGACGGTTAATTGTTAATTGTCCGAGTTCATAATCGAGTAATATATGGTCGGGCTGTTCTTCTATAATTCTTCCAACAATAACTTTACTGTTTTTAAGAACAATGTTCACTTCCTGTGCAAAAGTGTCCAGACCGAAAAGTAAAACAAAAATTATTACATAAACTATATTTTGCTTTTTCATCAAAATATCTCCTTAATAAAACTTTATTCGCTGAAGAAACTATTTATTAAACTGTAAGCGTTGACCTGAGCAGGCAGCTCTGAGCCATCTTCAAAAATTATTTTTTCTTTGCTATAAACTCCTACCCACCAGTAGTAAACTTTTGACGTCTGAAAAGCAGGACCGTTATATGCAAATTCAGTTTCGGCAATTTTTCCTGAAGACCAGAATACATCTGAGAAGGGTGCATTACCAACGAACACTTCATAATGAACAGCATTATTTACAGGATTCCACTTGAATATATGTGGTGCTCCAAATCTTGTATTATTAGCGGGGCTGACAAGAAGAGGACTTGATAGTATTTTATCTTTAACTGCTTTACTTGGAAGACTTGCTTTAAAGCCGCGGTCAACAGCTATTATTTTATAATAGTAATCTGTATTTAATTGAGCTGTCCTGTCTATATACAAAGCTATATTACTGGAATCGATAAAGGAAGATGGACCGGGTATAAAAGATGAATCAGCATTGCGGAAAACATAGTAGTTTTTTAAATCGCCTATATCAGGGGGAGTCCAGCTTATCTGCATTTCAAGTGAACCCTGGACAGGACTGTTATAACCTGACACAATCACCCTTGAAGGAGGCTGCGGTGCAGAAAGGTTAAGCGGTTGAATGTCAATAATATTTGTCGGGCTGCTTTCATTACCAGTGAAATCAATGGCTGTAAGATAATAGTAGTAAACAGAATCATATTCCAGAAAACGATCAACATATTCGGTTTGAATTATTTCCACCAGCAGTATAAAATTATTAATGTTATTGACTGATCTGTATAAGCGGTATCCTTTCAGATCTATTTCTATGTTCTTCTCCCACCTGAAATGAGCTTGCCCGTCACCTCCGCCAATCAAAGTAAAATTTCTTGGTGTTGCAGGAGGAAACACATCTTCGGGTGATGTAATTTCTGAACAGCTTGTTATGAAAATTAACATCATAACAAGTAACACAAATAGGGACAAGGGTACAATTCCGGTTTTATGCTTTTCGGTATGTGAATACAATATCTGTTTCATATTACTTGTTGCTATTGTTGAACTAAACGACACATTATTAAGGTAATTCGATTATTATATGTAATATTAATTGTTGCTAAAATCAAGTTAAGACGAATTAAATTGATATTGATAAAGGGATATTAACGACTATTTACATCCTTATAACGAAAACAACTGAGAAGATGATCATTAACCATTCCGGTTGCCTGCATATGTGCATAAATAATTGTTGATCCTACAAAAGTAAATCCGCGTTTTTTCATATCCTTGCTGATAAGATCAGAAAGTTCGGTTCTTGCAGGAAGTTCTTTTAATGACTTGAACTTATTTTGAATTGGTTTCCCTTTAATGAAGCCCCAGATATATTTATCGAAAGTTCCAAACTCTTTTCTGATCTGAAGAAACGCTTTTGCATTTTTAACTGCACCTTCAACTTTTAGTTTGTTACGGATTATTCCTTCATCTTTAAGAAGCGAATTGATTTTTCTTTTATCATACTTTGCTACTTTATTAAAATCAAAATTATCAAATGCTTTTCGGAAGTTTTCTCTTTTATATAAAACCGTTCTCCAGCTTAGTCCTGCCTGGAATCCTTCCAGTATCAGGAACTCAAACAGCTTTTTATCATCATGCAATGGAACACCCCATTCTTTATCATGATATTTTATCATCAGTTTATCATCTGAAGGCCAGGGGCAACGAGTTTTCTCTTTCATAGTTCCTCCTTTTTAAAAATAAATTATGTTGCTTTTCTGTTATAAAAACCTAAAATAATTCCCAAGGCTAACGACCATAAAGCGGCTAATCCAATCTGAAATTCTTTCGGTAAAATAAAAGTTATTGTGTGAGCAGGAATCCAGAACCAGAGTAATGAGTAAAATCCTTTATCAAGATTTTTCCAGTTTTGCTTTCCGGCGATAAGATTATCCATTAGTCTGTGCATTATTACAAGAAACGGACCGAACTGTAAGTTCATTGATGTTGATATAGCAAATGATTTTGCTATTCCTTCAATCCGGGGCAGATATCCATTATTAATTAGCGCTTCAACAAATCCGTGAAAACCGATGAAAGCATATTTTATCATAATTGCAAGAATAGACCATTCAACAATTTTCAGGATTAAAGTTTTAAGATTGTACGGTAAAAATATTTTTCTTTTTACAATCCAGTAAGAAACAGAATCACCAAGTGTACCAAGTACAGCAAACTGAATGACTGCTGATAAAATCGGCTGGGCAGTTACAAATTCTATATACCAGTTCAATTAAATGCTTTATAAAGTTAATTTTTTATTCACGAATTAAAATTATAAGTAAAAACAGATTGTGCCAAATAAATGCAAATTATTTGTCATTGAGCCGGTATTTGCCTGGAGCCAAATTTGTAAAACCAGCTGCACGTTGAATGTTTATTCCTTAAATAACTTGCATCTTTAGTACGGGTAGGATAATTTACATAAGTCTAATTTCCGGGGACAACTCTAAATAATTCTTTCAACAAAAAACAAAGAGAGTTTTTATTATGAATAGAAATTTTCCATTTCTTTCTTTGCTAATGGTTTTACTGTTAGCCGCTTTTCTTAACGCACAGGTATTTGACTGGGAATGGCAAAATCCCACACCAACCGGTGCAGATCATAATGATGCAGTAGTGCTTAGTCTTACCAAATTTATTTTAACAGGTAACGGCGGTTCTGTATTAATTTCAACGGATGCAGGCACAACATGGTCGCAGCAGAGTATCGATCCTATGTCACGCGATATTTACTCAACAACTTTTGTTGATGAAAATATCGGTTATGCAGCAGGAACAGGAGGATTGCTTTATAAAACTACCGACGGCGGTGAGAACTGGTCGGAACAAACATCCGGAACCACAAGCACACTATGGGATGTTGATTTTATTAATGCTGATACAGGTTTTGTTGTTGGTGCTGCGGGAATTATTTTGTATACAACCAACGGCGGAAACAGCTGGGTTTCATCAAACTATGGCACCACAACATTGTATAAAATTCATTTCATCGATGATAACCTCGGATATCTCGGCTCAGCTTCTGCAACTACCGGGAGACTTATGAGAACAACTAACGGCGGGGCAGTATGGAACGATATAACTGCGAATGTTCCGGGATTAACCGGTACGGTAAGAGGAATTCATTTTGTTGATGCCAATACCGGATGGGTTTCAAACAGCACCGGTTTAATATTTAAAACAACTGATGCCGGCGCAACCTGGAATCAGGTTTATAACATTGGAGCAAGCGTTACTATTTATGAGGTGAAATTTATAGATGCTAATATGGGCTATGCTCTAACTACAGCCGGAAGAGTTCTCAAAACAACAGACGGCGGTGCTAACTGGACCTTAACTCAAACAGATGCAATTAAAAATCTTTATGGATTAGGATTACTTGGTGTTCAGGCTGCGGAAGGTGTTGCATCTCCGGTGCTTATCGGAGGTGATGCCGGAACCATCATTACAAGTCTGAATGATGGCGCCACCTGGGAAATTGGTCATACAGCAGCATCACAGGACCTTCTGTATCGTGTATCATTCATTTCCGAAACAACAGGGTTTGTCAGCGGGGGAACAGCAACTTTGGGTGAACTGTTAAAAACAACTGACGGCGGATTAACATGGACAAAACTTGCTATTGATCCCGGCGAAAGATTTTACTCTGTTCATTTTATAAATGAAAATCTTGGCTATGCTGGCACACGAGGTCCAACCGGTGTTTATAAAACAACTGACGGCGGACAAAACTGGACTCCACTTAATACAAATACAGGTGCAACAACAAGTATAATTTACGATATTAAATTTCTGAATGAGAATATAGGACTTGCGATGTATTCAAGCGGGCAGGTTGCAAGAACAACCGACGGTGGTTCTAACTGGACACCGGTATCTGCCGGTTGGGGTGCTGCTGCAGGATATAATATTTTTATTGTTGATGCCTCAACAGTTTTTATTTGCGGTGCAGGCGGAAGGATAAGCAGATCAATTGACGGAGGTTCTTCATTCGGACAGCTTTCCTCACTTGGTACTGCAACTTTATATTATTTACACTTCTTTGATGCTAATAACGGTTTTGTTGCTGCAAGCGGCGGAAGGTTGTATAAAACCACAAACGGCGGAGCTACATTTACTGAAACACAGTTTCCGGTTACATCAATTTTCTATTCGATTAAATTTGCAGATAATCTGATCGGCTGGATTGCCGGTGCAGGCGGTAATTCTTTCTATACCGAAAATGGCGGTGATACCTGGACACAATCACATCTTTCCCTGGGTTCATCTCAGACAGTGAGAGATATTGAAATATTCGGTATCAGGATGTGGTTTGTTGGAAGTGATGGTATGATAATCCGCGGTTATGCAGATCCAAGTATTCCGGTTGAACTTGCTTCATTCACAGCTTCAGTCAGCGGCAGTAATGTTTCTTTGAACTGGATGACTGCAAGTGAGATTAATAATAGTGGGTTCGAGATTGAAAGGTCAAAAGTCAAAAGTCAAAAGTCAAATGAAATCAATTGGGAGAGGATTGGATTTGTTGAAGGAAAGGGTACCACAACCGGTGCTTCAAGTTATTCGTATGTAGACAAAGGATTAGTCTCCGGTATTTACAATTACAGAATAAAACAAATTGATTTTGACGGAACATTTAAATATTACGATCTTGCTGAATCCGTTGAGATAGGAACACCAGACAGATTTGAACTTGCTCAAAACTATCCTAACCCGTTTAATCCTTCTACAACTATAAATTATTCGGTACCGCAAAGCGGATTGGTTACATTAAAAATATATAATGTAATCGGTCAGCAGGTTGCAGAATTGGTAAATGACGTTAATCAGGCAGGCACACACAGAGTAGAATTTGATGCAAGCAGTTTACCAAGCGGAGTGTATATGTATAAATTAAGTTCCGGTAGTTTTGTATCTACGAAGAAGATGATGCTTATTAAGTAAGTCCGGCAAGTAATTGCAGAACAGAACGGGCGGGTAATCAACCCGCCCTTTTTTATACATTATTAGTAATACTCAACGTATTCCCATTTCACAGGATTCATTTCAATATAATTTCTGATGTTGAACAGATTTTTTTCTTTAACATCAAATATGGAATTGAAAATAAGCATATGAGCTATTAAGTTGCGCTGAAAACAATTACAACGGGATAAATAAAATGAACAATGAGGCAATAATGAATATATTGGTTAAACCATTAACTATGATTTCCGCAATTGATTATCAGACCGGTGCGGTGGTTAGTAAGCAGCTTCTTAAAAAAGGTACAGGCAATGTTACGCTGCAGGCGTTTGATAAAAATGAAACACTGAATGAGAATACTTTTTCATACGATATACTTATATACGTTCTGGAGGGAACGATAGATCTGCGTGTAAACGGTACAAATAATCTGCTTAAAGCCGGTGAGTATTTTGTACTTCCTTCAAAAACAGCACATATAATCGGCTCAAAAGAAAAAACAAAAATCTTAAGTGTTGTGATTAAATAAGTTATGTCTTCGTTTGGCTAATTAATGACCGGAAGCAGAAAAATAATAGAAGGATAAGGTGTCCTTCTCGTGAAATTAAATTATTTGTTTATGCAGGGTGGTACTATTTGGTTAGAACCATCTTTTTAGTATCAAAGAAACCACTGCCGTCGATACCACTTGCTTCAATTCTGTAAAAATAAACTCCGCTGTTAAATTCACCGGCATTAAAAGAAATTTCCTGGTTACCTGCAGAAAGATTATTGTTAAGTATGGTTACAACTTCCTGTCCCAATAAATCAAATATTTTCAATACTACTTTCGAATCAACTGCAAGCGAGAAATTAATTGTAGTAACCGGATTAAAAGGATTCGGGTAATTCTGTTCTAACATGAATGAGTTGATTTCAGTATTATTATTAGAATTAACTGATGTAATACCATTCTTAAAGAAAACATCCATGCTGTCAATAGTGTAATTTTCATTTGGATCAAATGCCTGAACATAAATTCTGTAGTCACCATCAACGTAATCTCCTGTGTTAAAAGCAAGGTCTTTATCTGATAGTGTTATGATTGAATCTCCATCATTATTAGTAATTACATGATAATAATTTCTTACCGGATCCATCCAGCTTGGTGACGGGAAAGTCTGATCACGTTTATACAAAACCGTTGCATAAGGCTCGTAATGACCGGAGTTATACATCGTATATACATGATTTAGTACGTGCGATAATGTAGTGTCTAAAACTAATGCTTCTGTATCAACCCGCTTAATCCAGTAATTAATTTTATATGCCGGCTGCTGCCATCCGGAATCGCCAATGTAATCAACAACTTTTACAATAATATCTATTTCACCATATAAACTATCCGGGGAAAGATAAATGCTTGTTTCATTTTCACAAAAACCAAACTTAGAACCGGGGAATACATTTTCAATTTGCGGAGGTGATTCATCGTGAACCGGAGTGAGTGCTAAGAGCGGATTAAAATTAATTCCCCATTCATCATCATTGTATTGCCAGACAAATCCCGTGTCTCTTATTTCCACAAAATGAATATGACCCCATTCTGCAGTCCAGTAGATTATATTACCGAGATAATCGTATTGCTCGACTGTATCCCCAATATCAACCGCAATTGTATTTTCAACCAGATGAGCATACAGCCATCCGTTTGAATAATTTTCAATGTTAGAATCACTTATTGCAAGCCGCCAGTACAATTCCCCTCCAAGGGTAAGAACACATTTTACTATTCCGCTTTTAACAGCATATGTGGGTTCGTTAATTGGAGTGATGATGTCAAGTCCCTGATGAAGATATGACCAATCGGGTCCTCCGCCCATGTGCTGTTCATAATGATTCCACACTGTATGAGTCGTGTCATGGGGAAAGAACGGCCAGGGTATTTGTTCGTATTGATTCTGTTTTTGAAGAAAGGATCTGCCGGGTTTTGTTTGCTTAATAATCTTTGATTCACCGGATTTCAGATATTTCACACTTCCATTTAAAGAATATGTTTTAATACTGCCCTTTGTTAAAGCTTTTGTCCTGGTCTGAATTCCTGCAAGAATATCACCATTGCTAAACTTCAAATCGCGGAAAGAATCATTACCGCCAAGCTGATCAGAAAAAATAATATTCCCGTCTGATATGTTATAAACATTTAAATTGTATTTATCAATTACACCAGCCAGTTTATTATTGGCTGAAAGAATAATTTTTCTTGGCAATGTTATCCCATGATTTATAGTTCTGATTATTTCTGAATTTTTATAAATCCTGATTTCGTTTTCATCAGCAACAACAAAACCTTCATCGGTTTCATCAAATGCAAAAGCAAGACCTTTCGGGTACTCTGATTCCTTATTATTACCGAAATTATACGTATAAATTTTTAAGCGATCTCTCACAGCAAAAGCATTTCCGGATTCTGAAAACTGAAAGGCATTCGCACCGTAAAAAATTTTTTCAAAATGCTTATTGCCGGTTTTTGAAAAGGATCTTAAAGTAAGTTCACCTTTGAATTGATATGTGTGATCATACACAACCATTATTCCGGCATCAGATAGTTCAATATCAGAACCCGGGACTTTTTCCAGTTGGTAAATAAAATTTTCATTTTCAAAAACCCGGAGAGCATATAACTCACGATTTTCATCTGTAACATCACCTATTCTGTACATAGCTTTATATTTTCTGTCCGGGGAGTACTTAACACCCGGTTCAATGTTTGTTGATAAAACTATTTTCCCGTTAATAGAAGCTGTATAGTCATTAATATTATTCTGAGCTTTGACCGGCAGATAGAAAAAAGAACAGAAAGCAATAAACAGCACTAATATTATAATCTTCATTGTTGACTTCCATAATGAAATTCTGTTGATATAAACTTAGATTATTCTCAATAATAATGCAAAGTAAAAGTGGGCCTTTCTGGTATTATACTAATTCTTAATTTATTAAACTCAGATCTGTTAAGGTATGACCTCTTCGGGGTCGGGATTTGGTTGTATGTTGCTTCTTAAAACGTTTGATGACTTCGCCATAATTGCTTCGGGAATAAGAACAGATTCTTTTTGTTGACTACATTTGTGACAGCAAGTTGTATTGTGTTCATTCTAAAGGAATGAAACGTATATAGAATAGTAATACAAATCAGATACTTACCATACTGAAAGCATCACACATCCTGATATTCACGATATTTTTATACTAATTTTACAGCTTCTTTCATTAAATTTGCTGATCAATTTTACAAAGAAATAATAACGGAAAATTCAGTGGTATCAGAAAGTAAATCTATAGAATTAAAATACGGCGAAGATGTACGGGTTATAGAAAAAGATGATAAACAGTACATTATCGTAGGAACTGCTCACATATCACGTCAATCCGCTGATCTTGTTAAAAAAGTGATAGAAGAAGAAAAACCGGATGTAGTCTGCGTTGAACTGGATGAAAAAAGATTCAAAGCCTTATCGGAAAAGAACCGCTGGGAAAATCTCGATCTGAAAACCATAATAAGAGAAAAGCAGCTCAGTACTTTGATGATAAATCTTGTGCTTGCATCATACCAGAAAAAACTTGGTGAAAAACTGGGAGTATCACCGGGCACAGAATTACTTGAAGCAACAAAAACAGCGCAGGAAAATAATATTCCTATTGAGCTTTGTGACAGGGAAGTGCGTATTACACTTCGACGTGCATGGCGTTCAATGAGTTTCTGGCAGAAAATAAAATTTATGACCGGCGGACTTGCAGGACTTTTTGAAGATCAGGAATTAACAGAAGAAAAACTTGCCGAACTGAGAAGTAAAGATGTTCTTTCTGAGATGATGGAGGAACTTGGGAAAGTACTTCCTGTTTTAAAACGTGTGTTGATTGATGAGCGTGATACTTACATCGCCGAAAAAATGAAACGCGCAAACGGAAAGAAGATTGTTTCTGTTGTTGGTGCCGGTCATATGACTGGAATAATAAAACACCTCAACGAAGATCATAACTCTGAGTTGGAACAGATAGAAATAATTCCTCCTGCCTCCGCTGCGCTTAGAATAATCGGATGGGGAATCCCGGTTATCATCATCGGATCAATTTTTTATATCGGAATGAGCAAAGGATTAACAGAAGCAGGTGATAATGCATTATTCTGGTTTCTTGCTAACGGAATTCCAAGTGCAATTGGAGCAATAATTGCCGTCGCACATCCCATTACAATTTTAGTCTCATTTTTTGCCGCACCGTTTACAAGTCTTACTCCGGTAATTGGTGCGGGATATGTTGCAGCATTTATCCAGGTATATTTTCAGCCGCCTGTGGTAAAAGAGTTTCAAACTGTAACAACGGATTTCAATAAACCTGCACAATGGTGGAAGAATAAATTATTAAAAGTTTTTCTTGTTTTTATTCTTACAAGTCTCGGCAGTGTTGTAGGAACTTATGTGGGATTTTTTGAGATTGTATCGAATGTGTTTAAATGAAAAAGACTAACTGTAAAATTAAAAATAATACAAATACTTAACCTTAAACACTCCTGCTCTGTCTGTTACATGCATTCTGTTAGGAAGAATATTATTATTTATATCGTACTCGTCGCTTCGGTCACGGAATTCATTGTAAGCAAAATATATCCAGCTCTTCGGCAGGAAGTTCCAACTGAATAAGAATCCCACAATAACTCTTTCCATTTTATCCGAAGATCTTACAAATACATTATCCACATACGTCCTGATATTTATATTATTTACCGGAGTAAGCGAAAAATACGGACGGGCATTGAATGTAATATCTTCAGTATTTCCTTCCGGATTTCCTTCAATGAACATATCATAGGAAGTGCCCAATTCAAGAAAATCAAAAGTTCTCCAATTAATCACTGCACCAAGCCAGAGATAATACGCAAGATACTCCCTGGAAAAATTATAGGTTTTAGAATAGCCGCCATAAAGGTTTCCATTCCACTTTGGTGAAATATCGTACCAGGAGCTAAAAGTAATTTCACGGGATGTATATTCAATTCCCTCATCTTTGCTTTTAGCAAGAGATAAATTTATCTCATATCCCCAGTTATCCCTAAGCTGCATATTAAAACCGAATATCCAGCCGAAGTCAGTGAACAGATCAGCATGTTCATAAGAGATAAACGGACCTGTATACATTAATATCTGTCTTATATATCCTTTATCATAGTGCCATATCGGACCGTTAATAGAAACAAACTCAAAAGTACCAGCCCATGGAACGAAGCCAACCTGTTGGATATCAAAGTTTTTTCCTATTGCACGGGTTCGAACATATGATAGCCATTTTTCAGTTGTTAAAGTTAAACCGGCTGATCCGGCATAATCACCATCCGAATTCTCAATCGATCTGGCAAACTGGTATGCAAGCTGCCAGTTGGAGGCACGGAATGCACCGTCAATATCAATTACACCATATGTATTATCTGTGGTTTGTTTTCCCACAAATAAAACTCCAATAGATGAGTTGCCCAGAATTTGTTTTTTAACTCTTGCAGAACCAAAGATAGCTTTGTCTTCTGATTGCGGGATATCATCCTCATCCAAATAATCTACTTTGCCGCTGAGTGCAACAAAACCTCCATATTCCAGATCATTGAACCTGCCGAAAGCTTTTGTTCCAAAAATAAGTGGAACTTCCTGTCCATCGGGGAGCAGTTTACCAATTCTCCGGGAATAAAATAATTCAAGGGGTCTGTAAAACCCTGTGCTTCTTTGTCTTCCGGACGGCATAAAGATTTCGTTACCTTCTGTAAAAAATGGTCTTCGTTCATTAAAATATGTTTCATAACGGCTTATGTTGAATGAAAAGGGATCGGCTTCAATCTGCGCAAAGTCGGGATTAGCAGTAAGTTGAAAAGTAAGCTGCTGAGATGGATTGAAAAAAATATCAAGTCCGGCATCCGGATCAAAATCATATTTACTTTCTTCCAGATATTTAGCCTTGATGATGCCGACTGGATAAATTTCGAGGTTTAATCCTGTTATCTCCGGTTTGAAATCCTGAAAAATTAATCTGCCGAACTTAGAAATCCTTTGACCTTCATTTCGTTCATACCTGCACCAGTACTGATCTTCGTTGAATGAGGGAATCCACCTGTCGAAATCTACGCCCCATTCCGTAAGTGTTTTATCATATTTAATTGATTTATATGGAATTTCCATTTCAACAACATATCCCCAATCATAAACTTTTGCATCACCGAACCAGATGCCATCCCAGCTATAATCGCGGTTCCTGCCGTCATCCAGCATACGTGAATCCATTTTAACACCGCTTGCAGCAACAGCAAATTTATATGCGGATTGTTTATCACCGAAGGTATCTATCATAAATGAAACTATATCGCCGCCGAACTGATCATGCAATCCTGTGGATGTTTGAATGTTTTCTTTATCATCATAACATATCATTAAACAATAAATTGCTTCATTTGTAGTTAAGACTTTAGCTACAGTCCTTCTTGAAACTGGCTGATCATAGTATGGCAATAACTGAAAAAAATTGTCTGTTGAATCTGCAAGATTCCATACGTCATCAATAACCCCATCTATAATAATTTCGGCTGCAGCTTTTTTAAGGAAGAGAACTTTATTGCTATTAGGATTTTCAGAGGCAAGTGTGAAATAGGCAGTGATTAATAAAAGTAAAATTAGTTTCATAATTTAAATTTCCGGTAAATACGTATGTAAATTTATGATAAGCTTGCGAGAATTGAACTAATTTTAGGATGAGTGGCTGATATGCTTAATGAATTATGATTTTAGATTTATAATTTATCTGCCGGAAGTGATAATCTGAATAGAAGTAGAATATTTATTAAAGGGATAAAAATGCAACAATAAAAAAGGCGCCATAAAGGCGCCTCATCGGAAATCGATAACTCTTATACCTTAGTTACGTGGATTAGCTTTATTAACAACGATATTTCTACCTTTTAATTCCGAATTATTCAATGCACTTATTGCATTGGTTGCGTCTGTGGAATTCTCCATTTCAACAAAACCGAAACCTCTGGATCTACCGGTATCGCGATCTGTTACGATTTTAGCCGAAACTACGCTGCCGTGTGCTTCAAAAGTTTGCTGTAAAGTGTTGTCATCAACTGACCAAGGGAGTGATCCCACAAATAATTTAGTACTCACTAAAGAACCTCTAATAAAATTTATAAATAAAAAAGCCGGCATTAAACCGGTCACCAAAGTTACGTATATTAAACGGTAGAACCTAATAAAATCACAGCATAGTAATCATACAAATACAGTAATTAACAAAAAGCCGGAAAACAAACTAATTAGGATGTATCCGGCTTAAAAGGATTTTTTAACTAAAAACGGCGTTTATTCTGATTGAATCCGCCACCACCGCCTCTGCCACCAGGTTTTCTGCCGCCGCCGCCGCCAGGCCGTCTGCCTTCCCTAGGGCGCGCCTCGTTAACTACAAGTTTTTTTCCTTTAAGTTCAACGGTGTTTATTTCTTTAATTGCTTTTTGTGCTTCAGCTAGTCCCGGCATTTCAATAAAGCCGAATCCTTTGGATTGCTGAGAAAACATATCACGAATTATCTTAACTTCCTTAACCTGTCCGTGCTGGGAAAAAAGATTCATTAAATCTTCTTCACTAACATCAGAGGCAAGATTGCCAACAAAAATGTTCATTTAGAACTCCTTACATTGAATTGAATAAATTTTAAATCAGCAATTTTCAGACTGCTGAATATTCCTGTGGATTAAAAAAACCGAACGAAAATAGGAAGGTATTCAAATTTTTTTAGCAGGTGGTGTAAATTAGAACAATTATTATATAATTACAAACCTGAAATTATCTTTCAAAATGCGTTATTTTAGCATATAAAGAAAAGGTTAGTATCATGAATTTAGATTTAACAACTCCGGCTTTACTTTTTCCGGCAATAACTTTGTTATTGCTTGCGTACACAAACAGGTTTTTAACGCTTGCCACACTTATTAGAAATTTACATTCAAGTTATAAAGCAAATCCAGCCGAAATACTTCTCGGGCAAATTGAAAACCTGAGAAAACGTGCCCATCTTATTAAACATATGCAGGGATTAGGAGTTGCGAGTTTATTTCTTTGTGTACTGTGTATGTTTCTTTTATTTGCCGGTCAAATTGAACTTGGTGAAATAATGTTCGGATTAAGTATCGTCGTTCTGCTGTTATCTCTGGTACTTTCATTGAGAGAGATTGCTATTTCTGTTGATGCACTTGAACTGCATTTGAGTGATATTGAGAAACCTAAAAAATAGTTACAGTAATTATTTTCAGTAATTCAGAATCGGACTGAGCCATCGTTCAATTTCGTCAACACTCATTCCTTTGCGGCGGTGGTAATCAAGTACCTGGTCTTTGCCGATTTTACCAACCGAAAAATATTTTGCCTCGGGATGCGAAAAATATAAACCGCTTACACTTGCAGCAGGATACATTGCCATACTTTCTGTTAACTTTATTCCTGTATTTTTTTCAACATCAAGTAATGAAAAGATTATCGGCTTTTCGGTATGATCCGGTTGAGCCGGATAGCCGGGTGCAGGGCGTATACCAGCATATTTTTCTTTAATTAAATCCTCATTTGAAAAATTCTCATCTGAAACATAGCCCCAATAATCTTTGCGGACCAATTCATGAAGATGTTCAGCAAATGCCTCCGCAAGTCTGTCAGCAAGTGCTTTAACCATTATTATGTTATAATCATCATTATCTCTTTCAAACTCCTTAATAATCTTTTCAATACCTATTCCGGCAGTTACTGCAAACAGACCGATGTAATCTTCTATACCTGTTTCTTTCGGCGCGATAAAATCGGCAAGTGCAATATTAGGTTCCCCTTTTGATTTTTGCATCTGCTGTCTGATAGTATGTAAAACTCTTTTTACACCGCCTCTTGATTCATCGGTATAAATTTCAATATCATCAACACCGATGGAGTTCGCAGGGAATAAACCGATAACTCCATTTGCAGTAAGCAGTTTTTCATTGATGATTTTATTAAGCAGCTGATTAGCATCATCAAAAAGTTTTTTTGCTTCTGATCCAACATTTTTATCTTCAAAGATAGATGGATATTTTCCTTTAAGTTCCCAGGTCATAAAGAAAGGAGTCCAATCAATGTAATGAATTAATTTTGATAAAGAATAATCATTCAGAATGGTTACTCCGGGTTTATTAGGCTTTTTAAATTCATATTTACTAAAGTCGATCTTTTTACGATTATCTCTTGCCTGTTCTATCGAAATATAATTCTTATCGGATTTGCGTTTTGCATAATCCTCTCTGAGCTTCTCGTATTCGGTTTTATATGATTCGATAAATTTTTCGCGTGCAACTCCGTTTTCATTCAGAAGATTTGAAACTACGGGAACACTTCGTGAGGCATCAAGAACGTGGATAACGGGACCGCTGTAGTTTGGCTCAATTTTTACAGCGGTATGTATACGGGATGTAGTAGCCCCGCCAATCAGTAATGGAAGTTTCATTCCTCTTCTTTCCATTTCCTTTGCAACATGAACCATTTCATCAAGAGATGGAGTGATAAGTCCGCTTAAGCCAATTACATCAATATTTTCATCGATCGCAGTTTGCAGAATTTTTTCTGTGTGCACCATAACCCCAAGATCAATTACATTATAATTATTGCATCCAAGTACAACGCCAACAATGTTTTTACCTATGTCGTGAACGTCACCTTTAACAGTTGCCATCAAAATCTTACCAGCCCCCTCTAAATCTCCCCCTAAGGGGGAGACTTTTTGGTCATCTTTATATTCAGAAAGTTTATGCGAATTTTGCTTGCTTACAGACTCTAGTATTACATTTAATACTTTTTCTGTTTGTATAGCGACTTCCTCGTTAGTGAATCTTATGACTTTAAATCCTTTGGATTTCAACCAACTTGTTCTGATTTCATCAGCTTCTTGATTCTCCGGTAATTGATGAATCTTTCCATCAATCTCAATTACAAGCATTCGATCCAAACAGACAAAATCTGCTATATATTGTCCAATAATATGCTGTCTTCTGAACTTGAATTTTTCAAGTTGTTTGGATTTCAAAAACTCCCATATTATTAATTCGGCTTTAGTTGGATTATCCCTATGCTTTTTTGCATAATCTTTAAGCTTGCTATAAATCGATGGATCAGCTGTAGCCCATTTAAAATTTTGTATTTGCTCCCCTTCCTTTAGGGAAGGGGCTGGGGGATGGGCCCTTTTTATGTATGGTTCCAATATTGCAACCGCTTTCTTCATCACTCTTGCACTTTTAACAACCTGAGGAAGAAACATCTTGCCGGCGCCGAACAAGTCACCAACCACATTCATACCCGCCATCAAAGGACCTTCAATAACTTCAATTGGCTGAGGATATTTTAGTCGTGCTTCTTCAACATCTGTATCAATGTAATCAACAATTCCTTTTATCAAAGCATGCTTTAATCTTTCTTCAACAGCCAGATTTCTCCATACATCTTTTTTCTCTTCTAATTTATCCTTCTTCTTAGTTGTCTCTGCAAATTCGATTAGCCTTTCGGTTGAGTCGGGTCTTCTGTTGAAAATTACATCTTCAACTTTTTCTAAAAGATCTTTAGGGATTTCCTCATAAACTTCAAGCTGACCTGCATTAACAATACCCATATCCATTCCGGCTTTTATTGCATGGAATAGAAAAGCAGAATGCATGGCTTCGCGTACAACATCGTTACCGCGAAATGAAAATGAAAGGTTGCTCACACCACCGCTGACTTTTGCAAACGGAAGATTCTGTTTTATCCATCTTGTGGCTTCAATATAATCTACAGCATAATTGTTATGCTCTTCAATTCCTGTTGCAATTGCCAGAATATTAGGATCAAATATTATATCCTGCGGAGCAAATCCGATTTCATTTGTTAGAATATCATATGCCCGTTTACATATTTCAATTCTGCGTTCAAAAGTATCCGCCTGACCTTTTTCATCAAATGCCATAACAATAACTGCAGCACCATAACTAAGAACTTTTCTTGCATGCTCTTTAAAAACGCTTTCACCTTCTTTGAGTGAAATGGAATTTACAATGCCTTTTCCCTGTAAACATTTTAATCCTTCTTCAATAACAGTCCATTTTGAAGAGTCTATCATAATAGGAAGTTTTGCAATATCGGGTTCAGCTTCAAGAAGATTAATGAATTTTGTCATTGCAGCTTCTGAATCAAGCATTCCTTCATCCATATTAATATCAAGAACCTGTGCACCTCCTTCAACCTGGTCCCGCGCAACTGATAGAGCCTCATCATAATTATTATCTCTTATTAATCGTGCAAACTTTTTAGAACCAGTTACATTTGTTCTTTCGCCAATGTTCATGAAGTTAGAATCGGGGCGGTATATTAGCGGTTCCAGCCCGCTTAATCTGAGATATTGTTCCTGCTTATTCGGGATTCTCGGTTTATAATTCTTAACAATTTCAACAACAGCCTTGATATGATCCGGAGTTGTACCGCAGCATCCGCCTACAACATTTACAAATCCGCTTTGCAGAAAATCATCAAGCATACCTGCCATAGTATCAGGTGTTTCATCATAGCCGCCCATTTCATTTGGAAGTCCTGCATTCGGATAAACAGATAAAAACTTATCCGATACATTTGAAAGATCTTGAACAAAGGGTCTCATTTGTTTTGCACCAAGTGAACAATTCAGACCAACACTAACAAGATTTTTTGTGTGTGAGACGGAAATATAAAAAGCTTCAACAGTTTGTCCCGACAATGTTCTTCCACTTTGATCTACTATTGTTCCGGAAATCATTACCGGAAAATCCAACGATCTTTCATTAATTAGTTTTTCAACGCCAAATATTGCTGCCTTTCCGTTCAAAGTATCAAAGATCGTTTCAATAAGAATGATATCGGCACCGCCATCAACTAATCCTCTTGATGCATCATAATATGCTTGTGCAACTTCATCAAATGTTACAGCACGGTAACTCGGGTCATTTACATTTGGCGAAAGTGAGAGTGTTTTATTTGTAGGTCCAAGTGCTCCGGCAACAAATCGAGGTTTAGAATTATCTTTCTTACCTGCCTTGCTGTCAGACAGGTTGAACTCATCGGCAACTTCTTTTGCAATCTTTGCCGACTCGAAATTCATTTCATACGCAAGTTCCTGCAAATGATAATCTGCCTGAGAGATTGAATTAGCATTAAACGTATTTGTTTCAATAATATCTGCACCGGCTTCAAAATATTCTCGATGAATATTTTTTATTACTTCTGGTTTAGTGATAGATAAAAGATCATTGTTTCCTTTCAGATCATTAGGGTAATCTTTAAATCTTTCACCACGAAAATCTTCTTCAGTTAAATTATAACGCTGGATCATCGTTCCCATTGCGCCGTCAATTACGAGTATTCGTTCTGACAAAATATTTTTTAGCTGCTGAACTGTAACAGGCATAAATACACTTCTTTGTTTGTAAATCTTTAAACTGTTCTTGAATATTTTGCTTTATCTTCTTTCCGCTCTATATATCCGTCAAAATTCATAGCAATATTGCGGATTAACATTCTGCCCATATTTTTAACTTTAAGGCTGTTATCGTCAAGTTCGAGTAAATCATCTTTTTGCATTTCGGTAAAATTATTCAATCCCCAGGCAAAGTATTTTTTAAAGTCTATATTAAACTGATTTTCAATTTCTTTGAAATCGAGCTCAAAATTGCACATTAATTTCATTATAACCTCGTGACGAATATGATCATCTTCGGTCAATCTGTATCCTTTTGTAGTTGGAAGAATACCATTGTCGATTGCTGTAAAGTATTCCTTTTCAGTTTTGTAATTTTGTGCATAAATGTTTTTTAACTGTGAGATGGCAGTAATACCCATTGCATAAAGATCTGCACCGGAGTTTGTACTGTATCCCTGAAAGTTTCTGTAAAGTTTTTTTTCACGCATAGCAACGGATAGTTCATCATCCGGTTTTGCAAAGTGATCCATCCCGATAAAATCATATCCGGCCGAAGTAAGCTTTTCAATTGTCATCTTTAATATTTCAAGTTTCACTTCAGGAGCAGGAATATCTTCAGGATGAATGAGGGCCATATGTTTTTTCATCCACGGGACGTGAGCGTAATTAAAAACGGCAAGCCTGTCCGGCGATATATCAATTATTTTATCAACTGTTACAGCAAAATCTTCAACTGTTTGAAAGGGGAGTCCGTATATCAAATCCAGATTGATACTTTGAAAACCAAGTTCACGAACCCATTGTACTGCCTGCCGCGTTATATCTTCAGGCTGAATTCTGTTAACCGCTTTCTGAACTTTCTCATCAAAGTCCTGAACGCCCATACTTATTCTGTTAAAGCCATTGTTTCGCAATGCTTCAAGATGCGCCTTTGTCAATTCACGCGGATCAATTTCACAACTGTTTTCAGAATTCTGCTTAAAGCTGAATGATTTATTGATATAACCGGCAAGGTCATTTATTTCATCGGGATTTAAGTGAGTTGGTGTTCCGCCGCCCCAGTGATGTTGTGAAACTTGTCTATCTGATAAAAGATATTGTCTCAGTAAATCAATTTCTTTCTTTACATATGAATTATATTCTTTTATCCTGTCTCTGTTGCGGGTAATGATCATATTGCATCCGCAGAAGTAGCAAAGCGTATCACAATATGGAATATGAAAGTAAAGAGAAAGATCCGGAAGATTATTTCCGTAATTTGTTTTTACAATTTCATCGAGATAATCTTCATGGGTAAAGCTCTCGTTAAACTGCGGAGCAGTCGGATAGCTGGTGTAGCGCGGACCCGGCTTATCATAGTTCTTAAATTTCTTCAAATCTATTTCAAACATCTAAAGCACTCCTTATTAATCTCTTGATTGGGTGAATGCGTGAATGGCTGATTGAATAACATTCAGCCATTCATTCATTACAAATACACTATTTCAATTATGAAAACCTTTACTCTCCTCTTTAACAAACTTTACTAACGCTTTTACATTTTCCGGATCAATATCAGGCAGTACACCATGACCCAGATTGAATATATGTCCGTTTCCTTTTCCAAATGAATTGAGCACACGTTTAACTTCCTGATGAATATATTCTTTACTGCTATATAGAACTGTCGGATCAAGATTGCCTTGCAGAGCAACACGGTCACCAACTTTTTTTCGAACCTCACCCAGATTCATTGTCCAGTCAAGTCCAAGTACATTTGCACCAATGTTCGCCATCTTATCAAGATTATGATGAACACCTTTAGCAAAGAAGATCACCGGTTCATCATTTCTTTTTATGTTATTAATAATTTTTTCAACATATTGAAGAGAAAACTCAATAAAATCGTGAGGAGCAAGAACTCCACCCCAGGTATCAAAAATCTGTACTGCGTTACAGCCTGCTTCTATTTTAGCCGACAGATAATCTGCAATGACAATTGAGAGTTTGTCAAGTATTCTATGAGCAAGTGCCGGATTATTGTAAATCAATTTTTTCACTTCAGTAAAATTCTTACTGCCACGACCTTCAACCATATATGTTAATAATGTCCAGGGTGAACCGCTGAATCCAATCAAAGGCACTCTGCTGTTCAATTCCTTTTTAGTCAGTGATACTGCATCAAGAACATATTTTAATTCTTTTGCAGGATCAATATTCTTAAGTTGATTTGCATCAGCTTCACTTCGGATTGGCTTTGGAAAAATGGGACCTTTACCTTCATGCATTTCAAGATGCATTCCCATTGCTTCGGGGATTACAAGTATATCAGAAAAAATAATTGCAGCATCAACGCCAATTAAATCAATTGGTTGAAGTGTAACTTCTGCTGCAAGTTCAGGAGTTTTGCACATTGTAAGAAAATCTGCTTTGGCACGCACTGCTCTATATTCCGGCAGGTATCTTCCAGCTTGACGCATTATCCAGATTGGTGTTCTTTCAACATCCTGTTTTTTGCAAGCTCTAAGGAACAAATCATTCTGTAACTGAATCAAATTAATCTCCGTTAGTAGAATTTATTTATAATATTCGATGACCTTTTTTACAAGTCCCTGTATAGTGAATTCGTCAGGCATAATGTTTACTTTAACTTTTTTACTTTCAATTGCTGATTGCGTTGTTGGACCGATTGCTGCAATGTCATAACCATTAAAGTAACTTATTGGATTAGTAATATCCATTATCTGAAGAAAATTTTCAAAAGTTGAGGGACTTGTAAAAATAAACAGATCCGGTTTACTGTTATTTAACCGTTTAATATTCTCAGAAATATTTTCTTTAGTTGGAAGAGAAACATTATAAACAGGAACAGTTTTGATTATCGCACCTAGTTCTGCAAGCCCATGCGGCAGGTCTTCTCTTCCGATAGCTGACCGGGGAATAAATACCAGCTTATTCTTTAAATCGTATTTTGATAGTGCTTCAACAACACCCTCACCGCTGAATTTTTTTGGAATTATGTGAACTGGAACATTGTGTTTCTCACAGACAGAATAAGTTTTACTTCCTACTGCAACAACTTTAATCTGTTTATAGAGTATTTCGATATTTAATTCTTTAAGACGTTTTGCATACATCTTTACCGCATGTGCGGATGTTAAAATTATAAAATCTATTTTATCCTGTTCAGATACAATTCTGTCAAATTCATCCCAGCTTGAAGGAGGAACAATTTCAAGAGTAGGGAAGATGATAACCTCTGCACCAAGTTCGCTGAAAGCTGAGGCTGATTCTTTTGACTGCTCTACAGTTCTTGTTAAGACAAATTTTTTATTTTTCAATGGGCGTACGGAATTAGTATTGAATCCGGAATAAAGACCATGCAGGACAAAATCAAAAAGTCTTTCTCTTTCATCTGCCAGGGTTTGTCCTGAATAATTATTCTCAATACCTCTTTGAACCGCACCGAATATACTTCCAAGAATCAGCTTCACAGCAAAGTCTTCTTCCACATCTCTAAACTGATTTTCACGTATTCCTCTTCTGAGAACTCCTTGCAGGATGGACTTTAATTCTTCATTGTGCGATTTCAGCTGATCACAGAATTCATTTTCTGCATTCAGATATTCTTTCTGATACATAAGAAAGAAGCTCTGATACTTTATCATAAACATATAAAGATGAATCACATAAGAATGCAAAGACTCTATACAGCTTATTTCACCGGATAGTTTTTCTTTTAGCGAAGTGTTTAAGTTGTTTAGCTTAAGACTCATAATAGAAAAATAAAGCTCTTCCTTCGATTCAAAATAGTTGTAAACAGTACCTTTGGCTATATCTGTTAGGCGGGCAACATCATCCATCATTACCTCGTGATAATTTTTACGGGAGAAAAGATTTGCCGCAACTTCCAGTATCTGTTCCCGCTTCCGGGCCTTTTTGGTTTTTCTGTTTTCCTTAACGAGCATTTAATTTACCCGCCACTCATTTGTTGCCAACACTTCACCGCTGTTAGGATCGATAATCATTTCTATACCATTTGCCCGTCTGCCGTATCCGCCTTCACTTTCCTGAAGAGTATTAATTACATGCCAAACATACTGATTAAACTGAGCATTCCAGAGAAATTTAATATCCCACTCTTTTATACCTGATTCAAGTCCGCTCTGTTTAGCAATCTTTGCTGCATTTATTTCATCAATTAAAAAATCACATTTACCGGGTGAATGAATGCAGTTTGGTATTCCAGCAACTTCTCTGTCTGTTAAAATTTTTCCTGTGCTGTCTACAGAAAATCTTATAGTACCATTAACAAACGGCTTCTCCGGCATATTAAAATTATAAGCAAGAAAATAACCGGATGATAATTCTTTCGAAATCAAAAAATCAGGCTGAATATATTTATTAAAGAAATCTGCACCGGTTTTTGATATGATGAACCGGTTTCCTTTTTCAAAAATATCCTGTGGAATACTGGTAGTGTCAGTGTTATCTTTACAGCATGATGATCCGGAACAGGAAACAAGAAAAAAGAATAAAGTAAAAAGTAAAAAAACAGAGAGCACTACATTAAATATTTTCATTTTAATCTCACTGATTGATAAATATCATTTAATATTTTTTTTGCACCGGCTTTAAGTAAATCTTTAGCGAGTGCTTTGCCAATTTTTTCAGCATTTCTTTTTGATCCTCTTACTTTTTTCCTGAAAGTTAAACTTCCATCAAGAGAACCAAACATTGCATCCAGGTATAATCCGTTCGATTTAATTTCTGCAAAAGCTCCTATTGG
>JAWOIK010000046.1:0-4078 GCA_046484705.1 Ignavibacteriaceae bacterium
AGCTCTGATAACCGGTCCAACCGTGCTTTCGCCTGTGTCAATCACTTTTATACTTGTGGGAACTTCTGCTTTTAAAAAATATTGACCAATATTTTTCCAGCTTCCGCTTCCCTGGTTCTGATCAAGATATAATGTATCAATAACATTTCCATCGGAAATAATTTTATACAAAGCGTTATCAGCAGAATTGACTGTTGCAGGAAGGATTTCTAAAATATCATAAATCCCGTTTTTGCGTAATTCAAATGTAAACGCTGCCGAAGGACCATTCGGTGTAGATTGTATCAATGCGTATCTGCTCGATTCACCATACGCCTGTGTTACACTTGTGAACCAGGCTCCGGTCTCCGTGTAAATTCCGGCATCATCGTTATCAACAACAAGAAAATATTTTTGAACAAAAGCAGAAAACGGAATTTTATATTCAGGGTTAATCGGATCGTTGCTTATTATTACCAGTGTATCTTCAACTGCACCGAGTTCATCGGGTATAAAAGTCAGCGGCAGATCAAACTTGCTCATTCCGGGTAAATTCATCGGCAAGGGAGTGTTAAATAAAATATTACCTTCGACAGAAAAAATATTTTCTATTGACAGATCATAAATACCGGCATTGCTTATTTCAAGATGGAAGTAGGCGCTATCCTCAATGCTGATCTCTCCAAGGTCAAGAAACTGACTGCTGGTAAACAATTGCCTGTCCCTGACATATGCACTTATTTTCAAGACGTCTGCAGAAAGGAATTCAGGATTTAAGCCATGATTAAATGCTGACATTTCTAAATAACAATTTTCACCGCTGTTCAAATCAACTGTTGTAATGTAAATCCATTTATTAAACTCTTCTGATATTGATAAATGTATGCTGTCTTCAATTAATCCGTTCTTAATGAACTCAAAATAAATTGTATCAGCAAAATCTGTCTGCTGCGGAAACTGAACAAACAGATTATGCAAACCGGAATATTCAGATTCCAGATTCCATCTTACTTTTGCTGAATCACCTGAATTAAGATTAGCAATGCGTGAATCAAGATTCCATGCTGCATTGTTAGATGTAGTCCAGTTGCCAAATACTTCAGAGCATTCTGGATCACCATTATCAATAAAGTGATCATCGGGCAGATAAGTAATGAAAGCAGTTGAAAGATTCCCAACAGTATCTGTAACGGCGACACCAGCTTTTCCAATGTCGCTTAGCGGATAAGAGGTTATTGTTTGCCAGGTGTTTGATGACAGGCTTTCACACTCGGCAATCGTATATCTTTCATACCTGTCTTTAATTACTACAAAGGGTTGTGTTTGAAATATTGGTTCATTAGTAGTTACACGGAATTTTAATTCATTGCCGTTAGGCTGTGCAATCAATTGTAAATCCGGTGCGATGTCATCACTGCTTTGAAGCCATAACTGGTATGCTTCAACGGCAGTACAATACTTAAACTGAACTCCCGGATAATTTGCAGCCACCTGCTGAACAATATTATTAACGTGCTGAATTTCATTCAGAAAATTGGCATCCGGAAGATGAGACCAGAAACACGCAAGTTGTTCTGTTCCCTGTTCAGCCTTCATAAAAATATCATTAACCATATGCTGTGTTACTGATCCCATATATTTTGAACGGACGTTCCATGCCTTGCTGTTTCCCTGAAGCTGATAATTTTCAGGATCCGGGTTGAATGGCACAAACTCAGAAGAGGCCTGTGACCAGTCAAAAACATTATCAATCGGTTCTTCAGTTGTAAAGCGAACAGCAGGCCAGTCATTATGAAGGCTGTAAGGAAGAATTTCATTTAAATAATTCTGCCACTCATTATCCATATAATGCCATCCGCTGCGGAAAGAAACAGGGAATACATTTTCATCCAAAAGAAATTGCGAAACGGTAAAATCAAAATCATCTTTTGTCTCAAGGAATGTCTGCGCCTGGTTCCACCAGTATATTCCGTCATTATTATAATCTGTCCATGCAAAAGTATGGTAGTGAAGAGACAGCTCATCACCCCACTGTTCAATTTTATCACCAAAATATTTTTTCATTAAGTACAATGTCATAATATTATTAACGGGAACATTATTGTTGGTCGCATACCGGAAAATATTCCCTGCCATCATCCACCAGGTTAGTTTAAGTTTGCTGCCGTAGGAATCAACCATCTCATTACGGAATGATTCACTCATAACCACGGCTGTATTGCTCGCCGGAGTTGTAAATAGATCGAGATTATAAGTTGAATTATATTTTGAAACGCTCATGCTGTTCCATATAGCAGTATCGGAACCAAGTACAAGATATACTTTACCCTGGGGAATCACAAAGCTGTTTGTTAAAACGATTAATGATAAGGCAATTTGAAGAAAAGTAATTTTGTTCATAGTAGCACCAATAAATTGAAAAACACTTTACTAATAAAGCAATTCATCCGGTTAAAATAAAGTGATTTCATTCATGAGTTTTATGAGTAAAGAGTTGTTAGTTAATAACTATTGACTGAGGAGTAATAAACATTAAGTTAAACGTTATGGAAAATGGTTTATCTTTTATCAATATAGAATATTAAAACATATGTCCGAAATTAAAATATATACCTGTATAATCACTTGAAAAACCGACATCAAGTCTTACAATAAAGTTGTCCATGAAGAAACGTATGCCAGCGGCAGGACTGATCAACCAGCCGGAAAGTTTGTCATTGTAGAAATCATACTCTGATTTACTTCCCGTAGCACCAATATCCAACCCGGCAACACCGCCAAACCTCCACCAGATTGGAAATCTTATTTCATTGTTTATAACAAGTGTTGATGAAGAAAGATACCTGTCCTGCGGTAACCCTCTCACTGTTCTGTTTCCGCCTATCGGAAGCTGAATCTGGAATGGAACATCAGTTGGAAAAATTACCAGGGCTAAAATTCTTGAAGCCCAAACAATTTCCGGATGAAGAACAGAATAATAATGTTGTAAGTTTATTCCGGCTTTAAGAAAGCCAATATTTGATAAACCGCTTTTAACCGATGATTCTGTTTCAATCAAAGCCACTATTCCCCGGGAAGGATTGATAAAACTGTTTCTTGTATCATACCTGATATTAAGCCTTAGAGAGAGATATTTAATTTTCCGCTTATTTAATTCTGAAGATGTGTTTATGAGTAATCCGTCAGATTCAAAATTAAAACTGTTGAATACTTTAAAGCTTAAGCCTGCCTCTGCTATAATATTTTTCGTGAATCCACGGCTGAGCATTGCGGTAGCTTCAAATTGTTCCCTTGTATAAATTTCATAATCAGTGTCATTAAAGTACTCAGGGAAATTTTCTATTCCATAATATTTGTAACTCTTGAACTTATCGAAATCCAGAATAAAATCTAACGCAATCGGATAAACTGTTCCCTGCCTGTTTTCAAAATCCTCAATAGAAAATACAAACCTGTACCACCTTTCCCCTTTTGTGCTATTATACAGAATCACATCAAAACTTTCGTGTCTTTTCAAATAGTCATATAGAAAAACTTTTCCTCCATAGCCGAATCCAACATCACTGTCATAATTGACGATTGGAAGTACCTCAAATGATGCACGTTCCTCATCATCTGTTTTCTGCTGAGGAAAAAGAACAGACTGGCAGAAAGCAAAAAGTATTATTATTGATTTCTTCATCCGGATAACTTTTTGAACAATTAAATTAAAATTGGCAGATAAATTTAACTAAAATATTCACTTAATTAATATTACATTTATAATAAGTATACAACGTATTTTATTATTTTAGTAGTTCTTAGCTGGTTTATTAATTTCATATTTACAGAGGACATTTTGAGACGAATTTATAGTATTACAAAATCATCCGGATTTTTGTTTCTGGTTATCTTATTTTCAATCACTTATCAATTGCGGGCTCAGTCAGTTTCCGGGAATGTAAAGGATGCTAATTCTAACATTAACATTCCGGATTCAAAAGTACAAATTAAAAACCTGGATAATGGAATAACAGATTCTGTATTTACAAATTCTACAGAGAACTGGTATTATACATTAATCACTTCAGTTGAGAATGATGATCTCACAATTCCGAAC
>JAWOIK010000005.1:0-6333 GCA_046484705.1 Ignavibacteriaceae bacterium
ATCTTCTTCATGTCCGGTATTGAAAAATACTATTATCCGTTTATTATTGTACTTTCTTTCAAACACAAAGCTGGATTTTTTATCATTAGCATAAAGAAACTTCAAATTTCCTTTTCGGAGTGTTTCACTATTATTCCTTAATCCGATCAATTTTTTGTAAAAATATAAAAGCTCTTCGTTTTGCTCAACGGTATAAGTACCAAATCCTTTAGAAAATCCTGAATTTCTTTCTATCACTTCATTGTCATGATCAAGATCATCCCACACCATTGGTTTTCTGCAATGCGGATCATCAGCACCCCACATACCCGCTTCATCACCATAATAAATCATTGGTGCACCTAAGTAAGTCATTTGAAATGCCGCAATAAGTTTTTGCATTTCATAATATTTTACTTCTGGTTTTGAAGGATCATATTCCGAATTTCTCTCATCGGCATCCCGGTCATAATGCCTGTCAGGATTTTTTATCAGTGAAGACAATCTTTCTGTATCATGACTTGTCATTAAGTTCTGCAGAACAAAAAGATTTTCAATAGGATATGCAATTTCAACCTCTTCAAGCTTTTGAATGAATTCAGAAACTGAAATTTTATTTTTCTGATCTATAAATAACTCTTTAACGGCATAGGCAAAATTATAATTCATAAGTGCATCAAATGGTCCGGCTTCAGAAATAAAATCCGGTGAAAGTTCCCAAAGTTCGCCAACGATAAGAGCATTACGATTGAGCGTTTTAACCAGCCGGCTCCAGTCATTCCAGAAACCTAAAGGAACATCTCTCGCAACATCCAGCCTCCAGCCATCAATTCCGTCAGAAGGATTGCCATCGCCATCCGGGTCCATCCATCTGGCAGTTGCATGATAAATGTATTGTTTCGGTCCGGGATGAATATCATTCTCTGTACGGTTAAATTCCGGAAGTGAACTTATATTCCACCAGCCTTTATATTTAAATTCATTTTGGGGCGTTGCAGGATCATCAAACGATTCAATCATATACCAATCATTATACAGAGATTTTTCTCCATTCATAATAATATCTTTGAAAGCCCAGAACTCAACACCGGTATGATTGAAGACTCCGTCAATAATAATTTTCATTCCCCTTTTATGAACTTCTTCAATCAGTTTAAGAAACAGTTTATCCGCTGAAGTCCAAACCCATGTTTCCGGTTTAGCAGGATTTTCACTTTCAATAAGCTTCCGGTCACCGGCAGGATCCGATCCGAAGTTTACATCTATATGATGAAAAGTTGAACCGTCATACTTATGTAATGATGCAGCTTCGAACACCGGGTTGAGGTATATAGCATCCACTCCGAGTTCGCTGAGATAGTCAAGTCTGTCAAGAATGCCCTGAATATCTCCGCCATATCTTCTTTGATAAAGATGATCTCGAACATTGCCGCCAAGCTTTTTCTCCCAATCAGATTGGGCAAACCAATCGCTCGTCCAGTTTGTTACTTTCCAGTTATAGATTATAGAATCTTCCCTGGCAAAAACTTTAAATGCTTCGGGGTCATTATTTACATCACCGTTCCGGAATCTTTCAGGAAATATCTGATACCACACAATTCCTTTAGCCCATTCCGGAACCACACCTTGGGATAAGGAGACAGATGATAAAACGGTTATTATTAATAAAATGAATTTTATCATTCTATAAATCCAATTTATTTTTCATTATCTGAAAAGTTTCTTCAATTGTGTGAGGCTTAAATCCAAGCTCAGATTGTGCTTTAATAGTAAGAAGACCTGATTGAAGAGGTCTTCTTGATGCCTGATTAAGTTCTTTTGTTTTTATCGGTACAATTAATGATTTATCCAGATTAAAATAATCTGCTATGCGTAATGTAAAATCGTAACGTGATATAAACTCCGGTCCGCCTATATTATATATCCCATATTTCCTGAGCTCTAAAATTTTACTTATCGATTGAACCAGGTCATACGTAAATGTTGGATTATTAATCTGGTCTGTTACTATTCTGATCTGTTTCCTGTCCTGTACCATTTTAACGACCCATTGAACAAAATCAGGGCGGCTGTTTTTTGCAGGACCATAAAGAACGTTAGTTCTTATTACTGTAAAATTAATTCCGCTGATTTTAAGAACGTTTTCACTTGCTAGTTTTGTTCTGCCATAATAACCAATTGGATTTGGTTTTGCTGTTTCGTTGTACGGACCTTTCTTACCATCAAAAATATAATCAGTGGAAACATGTATAAGGTGTGCATCAATTATACGTGAAGCGTCTGAAAGATATTCAACACCCTTTACATTAATTTTCCAGCAAAGCTCACGTTCGGTTTCACTGAGATCAACATTTGTATAAGCTGCTGTGTTAACAATTGAATCGGGACAAAAATCATAAACAATTTTCTTAATTCCTTCTTTATCCGACAGATCGCAGGATAAATAATCAATTCCTTCCAAAGCGGATTTTGCTTCGAGAGAAATGCATAACAGTTCATAATTATTTTTATCCGCATAAAACTCCGCTACCTGCTGACCCAGCATACCATTTGATCCTGTAAGCAGTATTCTCCTTTTAACTAACTCATTTGGCAACATTCGCTTTTAAATTCCTGATTTCAGATAATTGCATAATTGACGCTGTAAACTCTGCAGATGAAGAGGCTGATTCTGCTGCTTTAAAAATATTTCTGTGTGAAATATAACCATAAAAGAAAGCCGCCCCAAAGGCATCTCCGCAGCCTACTTTGTTATTAGAACTAACTTGTTTAACCGGTCTGAAGTAAGATGTTATTTCATTTTTATGAGAATAAAAAACCCTAACACCGGACTCACCTTTGGTCAGACAAACTACCTTCACACCGTAACTAAACAATTCTTCAATAATCTCATACTCGTTCTGTTTTTCTGATAATGAAAATATTTCATGTTGATTACACTGAATGATATCAATATTCCGTGCCCATTGATCAAATTCCGGAATTTGACGAAACTCTCTGTGCATATATTTATCCATACCACGGGAAAGTGTATGAACATCAAAATAAATTATCGCATTTGAAGTCTGCCGGATATTCTTAATTTGTTCCAGGTCAATATCAAATCCGGTTATCATATTTATAAGAATACTGTCAAAATCTTTTAACTTTGTGAAATCTATATTTAGTTTGCCTGAAATATTTTTATAATGCTCTTTCCTTTCAAAGTGTCCTGACAGTGTTAGTTCAACGACGGGAATTGAACTGACTTTTTCCAAAAAGGTGAGATCAAATCCTTCATAAACATTTTTATAAAGATGGTAATACTGATCATCAACCTGTGTGCATAAAAAAATTTCATCATCAGCAGATGATAATATTTTTAATATAGAAGCAGTATAGAATATTCCGCCCGGCTGAATGATTTTCGCACCATCTTTATCCATAATATCCGCTACACTATGTCCGATAATAAGTAGTTTCATATAATGATTTTTCTACATTCTAAAGATGTTTAACTTTTTGTAATCAATCACATACATTAAAATTGAATACTATATTGAATAAATTTCATTTATATTAGTTACACAAGTCAATTGAAAATTATAGAAAATTATAAAAGCATGAAAATTGGAATCACCTGCTATCCTACCTACGGCGGAAGCGGAGTAATAGCAACCGAACTGGGAAAAGAACTTGCCCTGAGAGGTCACGAAGTTCATTTTATAAGTTATGCATTACCTTTCAGGTTAAGTCAGTACATAGAAAATATATTTTTTCACGAAGTTGAAACCAGCAGTTATCCTTTGTTTGAGTTTCCATTATATAGTTTGGCACTAACCAGCAAAATGGTTGAAGTAGCCCGGTATGAAAATTTAGATTTGCTGCACGTCCATTATGCAATACCGCATGCAACATCAGCATTTCTTGCAATGGAAATACTAAAAGAAGAAAAAGAATTAAAGATAGTGACTACTCTGCATGGAACAGATATTACTTTGGTTGGATTAGAGCCCTCATTTCTGCCTCTTGTTAAATTCAGCATTGAAAAAAGTCACGGTGTGACAGCGGTATCCAGATTTCTTAAGGAGAAAACTCTGACTAATTACTCAATCGAAAAAGATATCGAAGTAATTCCCAATTTTGTTGATACAAAACTTTTTTCACCCGGTCCTGAAAATGAATTCGGCAGACGCATTGCACCTAATGGTGAAAAAGTTCTTGTTCATACTTCTAATTTCAGACCTGTAAAGCGGGTGTCAGATACTATCAGAATATTCGAAAAAATACATAAGGAAATTCCTAGCAGGCTTTTACTTGTTGGAGACGGACCAGACAGATCTGAATGTGAAAGACTATGCCGGGAGATCGGTATATGCGATAAAGTTAAATTTCTTGGTAAACAGGAAGCATTAGTTGATATTCTGAATGCATCAGATATTTTCTTAATTCCATCGCAATCAGAAAGTTTTGGACTTGCAGCGCTTGAAGCAATGGCGTGCGGACTTCCCGTTATATCATCCAGCGTCGGCGGATTACCTGAACTTGTAAAACATAACGAATGCGGATTTATAGCAGAGATTGGTGATATTGATCGTATGGCAAAGTATGTTCTCGATCTTTTGACCAATGAAAAGAAGTATGAGTTGTTTTCAGCTAATGCAAGAAAACGTGCTGTTGAAATGTTTGATACTTCAAAAGTAGTTCCGCATTATGAAAAGTTTTATCAGAGTATTTTATAATCCTTACATTACAAAAATATAGTATTGTCAGAAAAAGAATTTGTAAATAAGTGGATAAAATTGTTAAGTGAGGAAGGTATTAAAAAATTCCCTGATGATTTTATTGATGTCAATAATGCTGTTCTGCTTGAGTTACCAAAACAAACATTAATGCTTGGGAAGGAGTTTTTCGGTGCTTATGAGATTCTCACAACTTCCGGAGAATCAGTTTACCAGGCAGGTGACATTAACGAAGCAAAGTTTATAATTTATGCGGGGAAAAATCGTTCGGGTAAGGTTAATCTGCCTGTATCAAAGAATGAAATCGACTTATCAATTAAAAAATTTGAAGCATATATTGATTCGATCCTGTTAAAAGTTCAAAAAGATTTTAAAAAGGAATTTCAGACTAATCAAAATTTTTCTTCAGTATCAAATGATATTTTTAGAGTATTAAATCTCACCAGGTATTAATGCCGATAGAACTTTCCACCAGCATATACGATTATTTCGTTTCACTTTATGGTAAAGAATCCGCCGATCAATATTTAAAGTTTATTGAGAGTGATTCCGCACAGTACATACGGGTTAATAAATTAAAAACCGACAAACAATCTCTTGCAGCTATACTCAAAAATAAATATTCAATCTATACAGAAGAGATAGAAGGATTCGATACTGCTTTAAAGATTGTTAAAGATGATAATGATCTCACCGGTAAAACTTTAGAGCATTTACTGGGACTCTATTATGTACAGGGCTTATCATCAATGCTGCCGCCTATAATTTTAAATCCGGCAAGGGATGATATTGTTATGGATTTATGTTCTGCTCCCGGTTCTAAAACAACCCAAATGTCAGAGATGATGGATAATGACGGAACTCTAATTGTTAATGAAGTTGAAATAGATAGAATAAAATCGCTGGTTTTTAATCTTGACAGGATGAGTGTAGTAAATACTGGAATAATTCATTCAAAAGGTGAAGTGCTAAGTAAATATTATCATAACCGTTTTGATAAAATTCTTGTTGATGCCCCATGCAGCGGACTCGGTATTATTCAGAAGAAGGAAGAAGTAAGTAACTGGTGGTCATTGAACAGAGTACAAAGATTACAGGACCTGCAAACAAGACTGCTTATAGCAGCAATTAAAATGGCTAAGGTTGGAGGTGAAATAGTTTACTCAACCTGCACGCTTTCCGTTGAAGAAAATGAAATGGTTATTGATAAAATTCTTTCCAAATATCCTGTTGAAATTGAAGAAGTAAACCTTCCTCTAAAAACACATAGCGCATTTACCAGGTACAATGGTTTAGAATTCGATAAGTCTTTGAGTAAAGCAGTTAGAATTCTTCCGTGGGAAATTAATTCTGATGGTTTCTTTCTTATTAAACTTCGCAAGGTAGATGGTACTGCCCCATCCGAACCCGGATACAAAAAAGTTGCTCATATAAAATTATTGAAACCGGGAAATAAAGAAATCTCTCCAATGCTGGATTATATCTCGGAACATTTCGGAGTTCCAAAAGATGTACTTTATGAATATAATTATATAGAAAAAGGCAGGGATATTTTTTTCATTACCAAAAACTGGATTGAAAAAGAAATGGGTTTGTTTCATCGTGTCGGAATAAAGTTCGGAACTTTAGATAA
>JAWOIK010000019.1:0-6974 GCA_046484705.1 Ignavibacteriaceae bacterium
CTGGATAAACGGAGCAAGAAAGCGTCCTGATATTTTTCAGCAGCGTTTAAGATATTTTCTTAAAATGACAGAAAAGAATAAATTGTATGGAATGGTGAAGTAAGATACTTACTTACATAATTAAATACACCAGAGCAATTGTATGTTAGCCAACGTGAGTTTTATAATATAGGTGTTCTAAGGAGTCAAGCATAATGCTTAATCATTTATCCTACCGTATTATTGCTTCTTAAATTACTAAAAGGAATGTGTTGTGTATGTCTAAAAGCATAACCCCGGTTATCTTAACCACCTTGTAATTTGAATTTCATCTCGGTAAACTGATTATGCTTGATAGAACCCTAAATCAAATAAAACCCGGAACAAATTTTATTTGCTTTTAATTTGCCAAAACCGTTCTTCCGTTAGCCCATTCTCTCATCGCATTAATATTTTCCGACATTACAACAGAAAGCGGACGGGTTTTTTTTATTTCTTCCAAAAGCAATTCCGTATTTAACTGCTTGTACCCGCCGATTATCATGTAAAATCCTGATACAATCACCTGTTCAATTTCAGAACCTGAAAAACCTTCACAAGCTTTCGCAATTCTATCGAGATCAAATTCAGCCGGATTTAAGTTTCTTTTTTTAAGATGGATTGAAAAAATTTCTTTTCTTATTTCTTCATCGGGCAGATCAACAAAAAATATTTCATCCATTCTTCCCTTTCTAAGTAATTCCGGAGGAAGATTCTGGATATCATTTGCGGTGGCAACCAGAAATACAAGGGTTTTTCTTTCAGCCATCCATGTTAAAAATGTACCCAGCAGACGTTTTGATGTACCGCTGTCGTTTGAATCAGATCCCAATCCTTTTTCAATTTCATCAATCCATAAAATACACGGCGCCATCATATCTGCCATTTTGAGTGCTTCACGTGTTTTGCGTTCCGTTTCACCGTAATACTTATTATAAAGAGTTCCAAAATCCAGACGCAGTAATGGAATTCCCCATGTACCTGCAACAGCTTTTGCCGCCAGACTTTTACCGCTACCCTGAACACCTAGAAGCAGAACTCCTTTTGGAATATCAATACCGATCGTTTTTGCATCACCAAGGTAAATCTTTTTCCGTTTCTCCAGCCAGGTTTTAAGGTTTACTAATCCACCTACTTCGGAAAAAGAAGAGGTGTCGTGTTCATAATAAAGTACGTTGTCTTTATTCAGCAGGTGATATTTAGCTTTTGCAATATCGGGAATGTCCTCACTGTTTATCGCGTTATCCCTCAATGCATTGTACAAAATGCGTTTGATCTCCGGAAATGAAAGTCCCTGAAGATTTTTAACAAATACACTAAGTATTGATTCATCAACATTTATTTTTTTTTGTGGATTTTCCCGCATCCATGATTTAATCATTTGCATTACGAATGATTTAATTTTTTCTTCTGTTGGAAATGCAAGTTCATATTTAGCAGAAAGGTGTTTTATTTCGTTTGGTAATTCAATTTGGGTGGAAACAAAAAATATAGTGTTATTCAATCTTTCGGTATTTAATGCAATTTCTTTTATCAGCCGCACATTTCTGTCATTCTGCAAATAAGGATGATAATCAATAAGGATAAACAAAGCGGATTTATATTGTTCATGAATTGCATGCAGAACTTCTGTAGGCTCTAACCGGTTTGATCCTTCAATATTCCCGTTTCTATCCATTAACGAAAATCCCTTAACCAGGTTCCATCCATAAAGAGGCTTTCTCATTGAAACGGCAAGGTTTACAATTAATGCAACAGCTTCCTTTTCATCACGTGTTTCAATTGTTATTAAAGGCACACGTGATTTTACCAGATGAAATAAGTCGAATAATTCATTCATAATATTTTTCTAATAAAATAGATTATGCATTTAAAGCATGCGAGTCGTGAGATATTTCCAAGTATTCGTAATTAACTTAAGCTAAATTAAACCAATAAAATGCGAACTCAAAAAAGTATGCGGTGCTTACTTAATTCGCTTATAGTATATTTGCATCTCAATTTATTAATGGAATCATTGTTTGTATGTCTAAAAAGATCACTCCGGTTATCTTAACTGCCCTGGAGTTAGAAATTCAGTTTGGCGAACAAGTTATTCTTGATAAAGCTTCGCTTAGTGTTCATGAGGAAGACCGGATAGGATTGGTTGGAAGAAACGGTGCCGGTAAATCAACATTCCTGAAAATCATATCAGGCTTAATGGTTCCGGACTCCGGAGAGGTTGCAAGGAAAAAGAATCTTGTAACAGGATTCCTTTCGCAGGAGTTTACATTAGACGAATCTGCAAGTGTATATACAAACATACTTGATGGTGCTGAAAAAGAAACTGCTTTGATTAGTGAATACGAACAAACTTCCTTTGATGCACCAAATAAACACCTGCTTGAAGAAATGATATTGCGGCTTGACTCCTGGAATCTTGAAAAACGAATTAACATTCTGATTCAGTCTTTAAATGCGCCTGGAGCAGATAGAATTATTTCAACACTTTCGGGCGGCGAAAAGCGACGTGTTGCTCTTTGCCGTGCGTTAATCTCAAAACCCGATCTTTTAATACTCGATGAACCGACAAATCATCTCGATACAAAATCCATTGAATGGCTTGAAGATTTTCTTGTTCAATATAAAGGCACATGCATCTTTGTTACTCACGACCGTTATTTCCTTGACAGAATTGCAAACAGAATAGTAGAACTTGCAACCGGCATTTTCTATTCACACCAGGGTAACTATACTGAATACCTGATTAACAAAGCTGAGCGGCAGACCGTTAAAGAAGTTGAGGAACGTAAACGGCAGATGTTTTTAAAACGTGAGCTTGAGTGGGTAAGAAGGGGACCTAAAGCAAGAAGAACCAAAGCTAAAAGCAGACTGGATAATTTTTACGAGGTTTCTTCTCAATCAACAGATGAAATGGATATTAATGTTGATCTCATAATCCCGCCCGCTGAACGATTAGGAAAAAAAGTACTTGAATTAACTAATGTCGGAATATCACTGGGTAACAAAACACTTTTTGAAAATTTTGATTTTAATTTTGAAGCAGGAAAGAAAATCGGCGTGGTCGGTCAGAACGGATCGGGCAAAACAACTCTTCTTAAATTAATTTTAGGTAAGCTGCGTCCGTCGAAGGGTAAAATTGAACCTGGCGAAAGCACTCAGTTTAATTATGTTGACCAAGCGAGGCTTCTGCTGAATGACGAAGACACCGTAATTAAAGCAATTGGTGATGGAAGTGAAACAGTTCAATTCGGCAAATATCAGTTAAGTATTTGGACTTACCTCAGACGATTTCTTTTTTCCGATGACAGAATCAACACGTTGGTAGGAAGATTATCCGGCGGAGAAAAAAGCAGGCTTACACTTGCTAAAATTTTGTGCAAGGGTGGAAATTTTCTGATGCTTGATGAACCAACGAACGATCTTGATTTACCAACTTTAAGAATTCTTGAAGAAGCACTCATTGCGTTTGAAGGATGTGTTATGGTTGTCAGTCACGACAGGTATTTTCTCAACCGTATATGTAACGGCATAATTGCCTTAGAAGGCAAAGGTGAAATTTATTACAGCGAAGGTAATTACGATTACTATGTAGAAAAAAGAAAGCAACGGATTACCGTAGAACCAGCAATAACTAAACAGAAAAAAGAAGATGTAAGAATCAAACAGAAGAGGAAAAAATTAAGCTATAAAGATGCGCTTGAACTTGAAACTATACAGGAAAAAATAATGGAAGCAGAAACAGAAGTAGAAAGAATAGAAAATATATTTGCTTCCCCGGATTTTTATCTGAAATATGCAGAGCAAACAAATGATCTTAATCTTCAGCTTGGACTGGCAAAAGAAAATGTAAAAATACTTTATGAAAGGTGGGAGGAACTTGAGAGAAAGAAAGAGGAACTAACATAGAATACTATTCCCCGGATGCTACCAGAGAATAAATCGCGGTATCCATAAATTTCCCTTCATAATAATAATTTTCTTTGAAGTACGCTTCTCTTACGAACTTATTCTTCTCTAAAAGTTTTATTGATGCCTGATTAGCCGGATTTACATTAGCTTCAATAGAATGAAGTTTCATTACATTAAATCCATAATTAAGAACCACTACTAAAGCTTCATGCATTATTCCTTTTCCATGATATTCAGGAAGAAGAACATAACCTGTTTCAGCCCTGTAATGTTCCGGTTTAATATTCCAGTAACAGATCGTTCCGATTAGTTTTGGATTGCCTTTAATTGTAATCGCCCAGGTAACCGCTTCATTATTTTTTTCCTGTCTAGTAATTAATTTTATAAATGAGTGTGCATCATTTAATGATTCGGCAGGAGCCCGGTCTAAATATTTCATTACTCGCGCATCTGAACGCAGTATGAAAATTTCGTTAGCATCGCTTTTTTTTACTTTTCTTAAAATCAGTCTTTCAGTTACCAATACTGGAAATGGAGTGAAATTTAATTTAAGCATATATACTTGTAATATTTATTTTATTTTGAGTAACAGGATGCAGGATACTGAATCAGTTTTAATTTCTTCTGTCTTATAGATCAAATGATTAGTAATCAATATAATCTTACTTCATCCCGATGGTTATCTTAAAAAGTACTACTCATCCCATTTTAACATAACATCGGCAATGCTTTGATGAACTTCATTTGATAATAATTCTGCAAGATCTGCATCATCTAATTTTTCTTTTTGTGAAGAGAAAGCATTCCAGAGTTTTATAAAAGTTTCAGTACCTCCGGTATCATAAATATCCGCAGCTGCAGAGTGCCATCTGCATTGAAACCAGCCGTAGTTCTGCGGATATTGCTGCCCTATTTCTTCATAATGTTCTTCAATATCATTTAATTGTGTGTACTTATATCCTTCTTTTCCTCCTGCAATAACCATTTGTGGAAAGATTGTAAGAGCGAGTAATTGTTCCCGCTCCTTTTCAGCAATATAAGTGTGAAGCATAATGTTACAAAACAATTCGCCCATCCATTTTCTTTGCATCTTTACTCCGGCTTGAAAATGATATGCGTGTCCAAGCTCGTGAATAGCCAGCAGATCAAAAAATGCCTGCATTGTTAAGGTGCCATTCTCATCAACATACGTAGTTTTAATTTTTTCCGCTAACTCATTTGGTAATAAATCAACCGGCGGAATAAAACTATTCCAGAATTCATTATTCTCCGATGCAATAATTAATAAATTTCTTGTATCGTCATAATGTGGCATTCCATAAACAGGAAATGAAGTGTGTTTGGGCCAGTCAATCGGATTGAGTATAAGCATTGTTACTTCAGGCTCAAAATTAATGAGCTCCGTGTAGAAGTCTAAAACATTATCCATTCTAGCAGCGACAACTTTTGCTCTTTCATCATTCCCTTCACTGAAATAAACTTTTGTTTTATAACCATCAAGTGCAACAAGGGCTTCATATTTCTGTGCCGGGATTTTTGTGGAAAATAAAATCAATATTATAAAGAACAGGTTAGAGAACTTAATAAACCGTTTTCGGGTATTCATTACGTTTTTTCCTTTTGCTATTATAGGGTTAATCAAATAAATCATTTACAATATTAGTATCGAGAGTAAACTTTCTGAAGTATGATGTAAAAGAATTATCAATTAGTTCGGCATTTATCTGCTTATCCATTTCTTCTTCGGTAAACTGACTTTTATAGCAGCGTATTGACTCGAAATATTTTTCTCTATCTGCTTCACTGTACTTGATTCTAACATTAAGATAATTTTTATCAAGATAGTTTAGTGTAATACCCATAGGCAAGCCCCCCTCTTTATCTTTTGGCCATCCTATGAAGTACAGTGGATACTTTTCATACCAGCCCTCACGAAGGATAACTTCAGTAGTTAAGTCGCTTATTCCTTTGTGATCAGGATGACCGGTATCTCCATCAGGTCCAAAAGTTATTATTGCATCAGGATTAATCTCTTCTATTAACTCTTTAATTTTTTCCTTTAGTTGTGCTGTTTGTTTAAAGTATTCACCAAGCCCATCCATGACACTGAGTCCATCATGAAAACCAAGAAAAATCGGAGGTTCAATTCCAAGTGCTTCGCATGAACAAATAGTTTCAAGTTCTCTTATTTTTACGAGCGAATCACCTGGCGGAATTACGGCATGTTCTCTAACTCCATATCTTCCGTCAGCGGCTAGAACCAAGTATACAGTGTTATCTTTAGAATACTTTGATAAAAATGGTCCAACGGCAGTTTCATCATCCGGATGAGCAAGGATGGTTAAGATCGTTTTTCCTTCAGTAAAACTTTAACCGGATTGACTGAATCCTGTTATAGTTATAACATTTAAAATTAAAATGCAGATTTTAGCAAAATTCATCCCAGCTCCATTAAAATTATTAGTGAAAGTTCTGAATATTTAAATTACAAAGGGGGTTCTGATACAAAACAATAATGCTCAATGGTAAAGTTATACCGCATCAAATATAATAAGAGTTTATTAAATGTAAAGGCTTTTTATAAATATTAATAAAAAAGGCGGATCAAGTTTTAATCTTAGACCTAATCCGCATTCTACTTCCACTCTGCCTGATAAACAGATTAGTTAAAATCTTTGTTGTAATTTATCATCCACTGTATACCATATTTATCAGCAAAACTTCCAAAGTAATCTCCCCAAACCTGGTCTGCCATAGGCATTTCAACCTTACCATTTGCCGAGAGCTGGTTAAATATTCTATCTGCTTCCTCTTTGCTTTCAGGGTGAACAGAGATGTAAATATTATTCCCATATGTTATTTTCTGGCCGAGGGATTCAAGTGTATCCGTTCCCATAAGAAGATGATTCGTACCAACTGGAAGACTTATATGCATAATTTTGTCTTCATCACTATCAGGAATAGTAAATCCTTCCATTGGCATATCTTTAAAACGAACAACCGAGGTAAACTCTCCGCCGAAAACGGACTTGTAGAAATTGAAT
>JAWOIK010000027.1:0-12080 GCA_046484705.1 Ignavibacteriaceae bacterium
GATTAAGATCAACCTGGTTAAGCAAATTTCTTCCTGATGCAAATCTTAGGTTTGCATCCATTCTCATAGTTGGTGTGAAATTCTGATTGTGGGTCCAGTTTAATTCCCACCGGATATTTTCAGAGTAAGAAGGATCAGTGGATTCCCCCAACACAAGTGTTTCATACCGTCCGGAAAATGTTCCTGTATAATCATATCTTTTAGTGTAACGGAATCTTGATTCGGCAGCCCAGCTTCCTCTTGTATAATAATCTCCGGTTGCATTCAGATCCATATAATCACTAATTGCCCAGAAATATCCGAACCGGGAAAAGTAAGGACCATAAGCGCCGCTCTGACCGAATGCAGGTGCAATCAATCCTGATCTTCTGCCTGATTCAATAGGAAATACACCGAACGGCAGCGGAACCGGAAAAGGAACACCTCCGAAGTGAAGCCATATCCATTCAGCTACAAGCTGTTCTTTATGAATTACTTTCATCTTACTTGCATAAAAATGAAAGTGAGGGCATTCATCATCACAGGTGGTAAAAACTCCATCCTGAATAAAATAAGTTTCCGGATCCACCTTTTTTATTTTAGCCCCGGTGTATTTCTGACCATCCTGCTCTGTACCTGCAGCAGAAATGGTACCCCGTCCGGTTTTAAAATTATACCGCATGCCAACACCCTCATAAACATCGGGTCCTTCTTTCAGTACCGGCGCTCCTGCTAGTTGACCCGGTAAAGTATCTACCTTTATTCCGAAGGCTTCAATTTCATTCCTTTCAAAATCTATAAAAATATTTGCACTTTTAATTTCAGTCTGTTTATAACTCAGTTTTCCGTCTCCATACATATTCATCTTTTTATCTTTAACAAAAAATATAAGTGAATCAGATGCACTTGAAAAAACTGTTGTATCTACATCGTAAGTTCTGGCAGGAGTTTGCTGAAGAGTATCAACCGGAATGATTGAAAGTGTATCTGACGATACTTCAACCGTATCAATAGTTTGTGCAGATATCTCAACGAATAAAAATAAAAATATTAAGAGTTTTAATTTCATAGAAAACTAATTTTTATTAAAGATGATCTGCAAGAAAACATACATCCTTGATTACATATTATAAAAAACCAGTGCCGATGCTCCTTTAATTCCCGCATCGTTTTTAAGTTTAGCCGGAATAACCTTTACCCGGTTCCTTAATGGAGTAAGTACCCTGGCAGCGGTTGTGTTATGGATTGTATTTAATAAAGGTTTACCAAAGCCTGCAACACCGCCGCCGATTATAAAAGTACTTATATCCAGAACATTACTTAAGGATGCAAAAGCCGTTCCGAGTTGAATTCCCATTTTTAGGATCACCTGTTTTGCAAATTCATCATCAAGTTCTGCAGCAGCCTGAATTATTTTGGGAGTAACATTTGCAAGATCATTATCAATCAGATCCCAGATTTTAGAATCGGTATGATTTGCCAGATCAGTTTTAACACGGTCTTTTAAATACTGATTACCAACAAACGCTTCAATACAACCGGTTGAGCCGCAATTACATTTCGGACCATTACCGTCTATTGATACATGTCCGATTTCCCCCGCAGCACCAAACTCGCCGCGGAATATTTTCCTGTTAAAAACTATTCCCCCGCCTACTCCAGTGCCTAGAGTAACCATTATAAATGAAGTGAATTTCTTTCCCGAACCAAATATCATCTCACCAATAGCAGCAGCATTTGCATCGTTTTCAACATGAACATTTATTTTAAACTCTTTCTGAATTATAGATCCGAGTTTCACTTTTTTCCAGCCGGGAAGGTTTGGAGGATTTTCAACAGTTCCTTTTTTTAAATTAATAATGCCCGGACAGCCTATTCCGATTCCTTTAATTCTATGGCTGCTGTTATTCAGAATTTCATTTATACCGAATTTAATATTTTCAATAACCTGTTCGGGTCCGCCTGCAGCCTCGGTTTTAACGGAAGTTTTTTCAAGTATTCTACCGTCGTTTGCTACAATACCTATTTTAATATTTGTTCCGCCTAAGTCCACACCCACTGCCGTTTTTAGCGATTTACCCATTGAATCTGTCAATCCGTTTAATTTGTAAAATGTGTGTCAACAATTTTTAATTCACCGGGATATGTAATATCACCGAATGAAGTTGTTACCGTTGGTTTAGCGTATAATGTAATTTTGGATGAAGTACCCTGCGTACCGCCTAATGTGAGTGCAAGGTTTATTAAAGATTCATAACCTTTATCGGCAAAGAAATCTTTTAAATCCAGTTCTAATCTAAGCGGTATAATGGTTATGTCGCCAGTGCCCGGAACAGTTACCGGATTATCAAGCCTGCCTGAGATTGTTCTTTTCCCGTCGAGTTCAAGTGTCCATGCAAAATCTTTAAGCGTTGCATCTGTCTTCCTGTAACCGCCGGTTCCATCATTCGGATTTTTAGCGTCCACATTAAGTATGAACGAAACAGGAAATTTACCTTCTGCAATTGATGATGATATTTTTAAAATTTCCATTGCACTGAAATCACTGATTTTTGTTTTATTGGAAACAGGAATATTCATTACCGTAAATCCATTAACATCACCAAGCTTGAATTGCAGTCTTGTAAGGTTAACCATAGTTTCATAAACACTGCATTGAATTACAAGAAGTGACAGAACAATAAGCAGAGATAGTATAATTTGCTTTTTCATAAACTCACCTTTGATTCCTCAATTTTTTGAATGATAATTTGTGCAACTTTTAATGCTTTAAGTCCGTCTTCACCTGAAACGACTGGTTTTTTATTTTCTATAACAGAATTTACAAAAAGTTGTAATTCGTATTCCAAGGCATTTAGCTCTTTATGTTCCGGCTGTTCATAAACCAATTTTTTCTTTTTTTCGCCTACACCTATTTCTCCAAATGATATAGAGTTGGTAAGCGTTTCGCTGTCAACCGGAAGCAGCCTGTAAACTTCGGAGACGCCGGTAACAAAATCCAAAGCTATATAAGTGTCTTTCTGGAACATTCTCATCTTGCGCATTTTTTTCTGAGATATCCTGCTTGCCGTTACATTGGCAACAGCACCATTCTCAAATACAATTCTTGCATTAGCAATATCCAGATGATTTGAAACAACAGCTACTCCGCTTGCATCAATCTGTTTTACATCACTTTTTACTAAACTTAAAATTATATCAATATCGTGAATCATCAGATCAAGCACTACTGCAACATCTGTCCCTCTTGGATTGAATTGAGCTAATCTGTCTGACTGAATAAATTTTGGATTATCAATATATGATTCAAGTGAAACAAGTCCCGGATTGAACCTTTCAATATGCCCTACCTGCAAATTAAGATTTTTTTTTGCAGCCAGTTTTACCAGTTTCTCACCTTCATCAATTGTAGCTGTGATTGGTTTTTCTATAAATACATGAAGACCTGCTTCCAGGCAATCCTTTGCAATCTCATAATGTGCACTTGTTGATGCGGCTATAGAAACTGCTTCAACTTTTGAAAGCAAAAACTCCTTGTTAGAAAAAGATGTTACATTCAAACTACTTGCTACAGTTTTTGCCTGCTCCGGATCAGCATCATAAATCCCGACTAAAACACAATTATTAATTTGCTTAAACATTTTAGTGTGAAGTGCACCAAGATGACCAGTTCCTATTACACCGACCGTTAATTTCTGCATATAAACATTCTCTTTTTTATCTGTTTGAAATTCTTTTATAACCTATTATCCTGTCATAACCGCCGAAGTTCGGATCCTGATAATAAACTAATATTGTAAATTCATTCGATGTTCCCCAATTATTACCCTCAAGCGCAAGCCAGTCAATATTTTTTATATCACCATAAGATTCCTGTACAACTACATACTGGTAATCATATATTCCCCGTTTTAGCGGAATTGTAATTGAATATAAGCCCGCTGACTCAGACATTTTATGTGAATTTAATACCTCCCAGTTATTGAATGCACCGGTAAGATAAACATCACCCTCAGGATTATCGGCTGGTTTGATCGAAAATTTTACATTCATATAAGTTGAGAAAGGATCTTTGTAATCAGTAATTATAAACCCGCCGTTTAAATCTCTTGCACCGGATCTGAAATATCTTGTAGTTTCAAATCCTTCAAACTGTGCCTGAACCTCTGTGGTTGTGTATTTATTTATGTTCCGTAAATCAACCTGCCGGTATTCATTACCGGGGAAAACATCCCTGGCTGTAAATGAAAATTTTGTATTAGCATCCCAGTTATAAATTCTCATATTTGTAGAATATGAACGATCAATTATATAAGGAAAATTTACTTTATGATTCTGGATTATTTCAACATGACTTACAAAACCGGGGAACAGTCCATCGGGCAGTTCAAATGATGTTGTTATCCAGAATACATTACCGAAGTCGATTGGAAAATAATTTTTATCATCCATCTCTTTATTCTGAATATCAACTTCGGGTTCAATCTCATTATCAATTACAACAATAAATTTTCCATCGGCAAAAATTTTGGAATGATCCTGGGAATCAACAATATAATATCTCCATTTTCCTGAAAATGGAAAACTTACATACCCATCCCGATCCGGAAACGTATTCCTGAAATTATATGATGCGCCTTCCACGGTATTTGGCAGTGTTGCATATTCTAAATAATAAGCTATTTCCTTTCCCTGGTTCAAAAGGAAGATGTTATCGGTTGGATTCCAGTTCTTATCACAAAATCTGAATAAAATATTCAAGCTGGGCGGTGATGTAGATTCAACATCAAACTCAATAACTAATCTCGCATTGCCTGTTAATAACGGGAATGAAGTATTGTTTGTACTGGTATATGTTTTTAAACTTTTGATCTCAACATTCTGAGCAGTACCGAATGCGGATAGAATAATTATCAGCAAAATACTCAAAAATATTCTTTTCAATTTATGCCGCCCTGAAGTTGAAATATTTCCACACATTTAATGGATTGATAAGGAATGAAAATGATTACAACAGTTTTTTCCCGCTCGGTTTCAAGCAAGAGCCCGTCTTCAAACGATTCTATAAGCTTACCGGTTTTAAAAACTATTTCATAAAGAGGTGATTTACTGTTAGGATCGATGATCATCCCATAATTTTCGTGCATGGTAACATTCAGTGTCATGCCAATGTAGTTTTCCCAATTCATTTTCATAACTTCTCCGGATTGATTAAAAAGAGTGATAAATCTTATAAGTAAATATAATTGTTTGAAATTACTATTACACTTTACCTGGAGGCAATAAAAAAGCCCCGATTGATCTTCGGGGCTTACAAATATTATCTACGGGTTAAATTTTTCAGATTAGGCTTACATCTGTTTAAGCTCATTTGTTAATTTAACCATTGCATCCTTTGCATCGCCGAAATACATAAGTGCGTTTGGATAGAAGAATAATTCGTTGTCTATACCTGCATAACCTACGTTGAGCGATCGTTTATTTATTACAACTGTTTTAGCATAATCAACATTAAGAATTGGCATTCCGAAAATAGGGCTTGACTGATCATGTCTTGCAGCCGGATTTACAACGTCGTTGGCACCAATAATTATAGCAACATCTGTATTTGGAAAATCATCGTTTATATCTTCCATTGCAAAAAGTTTATCATAGTCAACCTGGGCTTCTGCTAAAAGAACATTCATATGTCCGGGCATTCTTCCTGCAACGGGATGAATTGCAAATCTTACTTTAATACCTTTTTTCTCTAACACAGTCATTAAATCTCTTACAGCATGCTGAGCCTGTGCTACAGCCATTCCGTATCCCGGAACAAAAACAACGCTGCTTACAGAATCGAGAAGCATAGCAAGTTCTTCAGCATCAACGGATTTAACCTGTCCCTTAGGTGAAGCAGCACCTGCTGCTGGACCCTCAGAACCGGCACTTGCCCATCCGCCCATAACAACATTCATCAGAGAACGATTCATACCACGGCACATAATCAAAGTAAGTATTATACCTGATGCACCAACCAGAGCACCTGCAATTATCAACATATTATTTGCAAGTACAAATCCGGTCATAGATGCAGCAATACCCGAATACGAGTTTAGCAGGGAAATTGCTACCGGCATATCTGCACCGCCAATTGGAAGAACCAGCAGCACGCCAAGTACTAATGCAACTGCTATTATTCCTATCATAATTTCAATTTCAAAAGGATTTATTACAACAAATACTCCTGCTGCAAATACAGCAAGCAGGAACAATCCATTCAATGGATGCTGAAGCGGATATTTTACAACTTTTCCTGTAACAATCCCCTGTAATTTTCCGAATGCGATCAGTGAACCTGTGAATGTTACAGAGCCGATGAGTATACTTAAGACAATTGTAGTAGTTGTTGCAATTTCAAATGTTCCAACACCTAAATAAAGTCTGTCATATTCTGCAAATGCAACTAGTGCAGAAGCACCGCCGCCAAATCCGTTAAGCAATCCTACCATCTGAGGCATTCCGGTCATCTGAACTTTAAGTGCGAATACCGTACCGATCAATGAACCGATAATAACACCGGCAATAATGTATTCAAAAGAAAGAATTCGCTGATCTACGAGAGTTACAACTATTGCCAGTAACATACCAAGTGCAGAAAGCTGATTCCCCTGTCTTGCGGTTTTCGGAGAAGCTAGTTTTTTAATTCCGAAAATGAAGCAAACAGAAGCGACGAGGTAAACAAGATAAGATACAATTAACATTATTCACTCCTATTTCTTCTTAAACATTTTTAACATTCTGTCGGTCACCAAAAAGCCTCCAACAACATTTATCATTGCAAATACAATGGCAAGTGTCCCCAAAATTGTACTTATAGTCATATCACCGGCACCTGCACTTAATAACGCTCCGACTACAGTAATTCCGGATATAGCATTCGAACCGGACATAAGCGGAGTGTGTAATGTTGGCGGTACTTTTGTTATAAGTTCGAACCCGACAAAAATGGCGAGAACAAAAACGTATATATGCATTAAAAGGTCTAAACCTTCCATAGAATATTCCTTTCTATTTTAACAATTCTTTGATTCTGTCGTTTATCACTTCACCGTTACGCGTTAATAAACATCCTTTAACAATTTCATCTTCTAATTTTAATTCGATCTTACCTTCTTTTCCAATATGCTGGATTAAGCTAAGAATATTTTTTGAATACATTTCACTGGCATGTGTCGGAACTAAACTTGGTAAATTTGGTTCACCGATAATGGTTACACCATGCTTTTTCACAGTTTTACCGTTCTCACTTACTTCGCAATTGCCGCCAAACTCAACAGCCATATCCAGTACAACACTTCCGGGTTTCATATTCTTCACCATCTCTTCGGTAACCAGAACAGGAGCTTTTCTTCCAGGGACAAGAGCTGTTGTAATAACAATATCTGCTTCTGTAATGTGTTTAAATATCAGTTCTTTCTGTTTGCGCAGGAATTCTTCAGATGCTTCTTTTGCATAGCCTCTTTCATCCTGCATATCCTCTGTAGTTTCAACCTCAATAAATTTACCGCCAAGGCTCTGAACTTCTTCCTTAACAGCAGAACGGATATCGGAAACTTCCACAACTGCACCAAGACGTTTTGCCGTTCCGAGTGCCTGCAGACCTGCAACACCAGCACCCATTATTACAACCCTTGCAGGTGAAATTGTACCGGCAGCGGTCATCATTAGCGGAAATATTTTTCCAAGGTGATTGGCTGCTAATAATACACTTTTATATCCGGCAAGATTCGCCTGTGAACTAAGTGCATCCATTTTTTGAGCAAGAGTTGTTCGCGGCACCATTTCCATTGCAATTAAATCGATTCCGTTTTGCGCACAATCTTTTGCAATTTCTGGATAATGGAGAGCATAGATAAATGAAATGAGAAGCGTTCCCTTTTTAATTTTTTTCATTTCATCATTGGTAGGTTTCTGAACTTTCAGAACAACATCGGCATTTGAAAAAAGCTGGTCGGAATTTTCAATTATTTTTGCACCGGATTTTTCGTATTGTTCATTTCTGAAACCGGCAGTAAGACCGGCATCTTTTTCAATCTGAACTTCATACCCTGCTTTAATCAACTTTGATGCAACATCCGGCACGCAGGCAACACGATTTTCACCTGCTATAGTTTCTTTCGGAATGGAGATTATCACTGAGCGGACCTCCTCTGTTAAATTTTCAAAATCTTATTTGAAAACTTACAAAGGAAAATGCTATAAATACAAAAAATCCTTTGTAGTATTTTTTACTACATTTAAGTTAAAGCATCAAAATTCAATCAGCCTGTTTCGTTCCGCCAATAAATTTGAGTAACTATAAATCAATTTAAGAAGTGATTTGTAAAAACTATACAAGTCTTTTGCATGATCAACTGAATGGTTTAGTTTGTAACCGGATACTTGCCGAATAGACACAATTTACTGCTAACAACTTTCGGATTTTAAAACTGTCTGAAATCGTTGACATTTTAAAGCTGATTACTTACTTTCCAACAGATTTTATTTTTTATTCATTATTGGCTGGGGTCAATATGATGATGTTGATCTTGTTCTCTTTAGATTCTCTCACGAATATTACTGTTCAGCATTTACACGTAATATATGTTAACCTACGCACAATAATAATTTACCCTGCACTTTTTTACTATCCGGTAAGAATAATTTAGGAGATAATCATGAAAGTCGTAAGCTACTTTTTAATTATAACCATTGTTTTTGCATTTGAAATAAATGCTCAGGATCACTTCAGGTTTTTCATCAACAACCTCAATATGCCGTTGGATAACCGGGGTGTTCTTGCTGATGTAAATATATCACCTCATGGATCGTTGGGAAAATATAATGATATAGGTTTTTTATATTCGGGTGGATTTTATTTGTCAGGTTATACCGGTGATAGCCTGTGGGCAAACGGTGTAGCAGCATCCGGATTAGTAACAGATTATCAGCCGGGAACAGTTGGCTCTGATCCAGCTGCACCGGAAAACATTATTTATGTGGTTGATGCTGATGATTCTCCATTCGGACAATCCTGGCAGGATTGGATAAATGCTGTAAATCTGGGTGCTGACTTTTATGATGGTGATGGTGATGGTATATATAGTCCTGTAGATAAAAACAGCAATGGTCTTTGGGATCCGGATGAGGATAAACCCGATGTTCTTGGCGATCTCACGGCGTGGTGTGTTTATAATGACGGTGTTCCCGCTTCAGAAAGAAGATGGGAAGCAGAACCACAGGGAATTGAAATACACCAAACAGTTTTCGCTTATAGAAATACTAATCCCCAGTTTTCAAACACGGTTAACACAATATTTATCCGATACAGAATAAATAATACAGGAACTGTAGCTGAAAATCTGGATTCTGTTTTTTTTAGTTTCTACTCGGATTTTGATCTTGGCGACCCTTCTGATGATTTAGAAGGATGCGATACTTTATTAGCCGGCGGATTTGTTTATAATAATGGACCGGATTATGATTTTGGCGATTCCCCTCCGGCTGTTTTTCATCACTTCAATCAATTCCCGCATACATTTATACCCGGTATAACTTTTATTGATAATAACAGTAATGGAATCTTTGATCCCGGTATAGACACTCCCGTTGATACTGCATATAGTAACAGAGGACCCGAATTGGGTGTAAGAATAATCCCCGGTGCAAGAAATCAGAATTTTTCATCGTCAGTATACATTTGGAAAGGAGTCATCGGGTATAGTGATCCATCAGATATCTATCATGCAAGAAATTACATGCTTGGACTAACCAAAGCGGGCACGATGTTAAATCCATGTACGTTCCCTCCTTCCGGAGTGTTTGGCGGAGTTAATTGCTCACAGGTAAATCCAATCTATTGGCTGTCCGGTGAGCCGGTAACAAACACAGGTTGGATTCATACATCACCCTGGGATATCAGAACAATGGGAACAACAGGACCATTTACTCTTGAAGAAAATGATCAATATGATATTATATTGGCTTATACTCTGGGTGAAGGTACAGATGCGATTAACTCTATTACTATTGCAAGAGAAAATGTTATAAAAGCGAGGAATGCGTATTTGAGCAACTTCGGACAATTTCCGGTAAGTGTTGAAAATGATGACTTTGTAATAAATAATTTTTCATTGTTTCAAAACTATCCGAATCCGTTCAATCCATCGACCATCATCAAATACCAGATTCCGGATGCCGGATACGTTTCATTAAAAGTTTATGATGTACTTGGAAGCGAAGTTGCAACTCTTGTTAATGGATATAAAAATGCAAACAGTTATGAAATAGAATTCAATGCTTCAGGTTTGGCTTCGGGAATTTATTTTTATTCCCTGAATGCTGGTGCTTATTACGAAACAAAAAAAATGATTTTAACAAAGTGAGGTGATCTAAATGAAAAAATTAATACTACTATCCATAATCATTACTTCTACTTTATCTTACTCACAGACTAATTACAGGTTTTTCATCAATAACCTCAATATGCCAATGGATAACAGAGGTATTTTGGCAGATGTCAATATTCCTGACCCAGATCCTTCTGTTTCAGGAAGTCTTGCCAAATATAATGGACACGGATTTTTATTTTCAGGTGGTTTTTATTTATCAGGTTATGCCGGTGATAGTTTATGGGCAAACGGTGTAGCATCAGCAGGATTAGTAACAGATTATCAACCGGGAACAGTTGGCTCTGATCCATCTGCTCCGGAAAACATTATTTATGTTGTGGATGCTGATGATCCTCCATTCGGACAATCATGGCAGGACTGGATAAATGCCGTAAACCTTGGAGCTGATTTTTATGATGGTGATGGTGATGGTATTTATAATCCTGTAGATAAAAACAGCAATGGTCTTTGGGATCCGGATGAAGATAAACCTGATATTCTAGGTGACCGGACAGCATGGTGTGTGTATAATGATGGAGTCCCCTCTGCAGAAAGACGATGGGAGGCAGAACCACAGGGAATCGAAATCCAGCAATCTCTTTTTGCATATAGGAATTACCATCCTCAATTTTATAACACCATAAATACAATATTCATTCGATACAGGATAACGAACAAAGGAACAGCAGCAGAAAAACTAGATTCTGTTTTTTTTAGTATATATGATGATTTTGACTTGGGCGAACATACTGATGATTTTCCTGCTTGCGATACTTTACTAGCAGGCATTTATGTTTATAATAATGGGCCTGATCCTATATTCGGATACAATCCACCTTCGGTATTTCGTCACTTCAACCAGTTCCCGCATGTGTTTATTCCGGGTGAAACATTTATTGATATTAATACCAATGGAATTTACGACCCTGGAATTGATACACCGTTGGATACAGCATACAGTTTCAGAGGTCCTGATCTTGGGATAAGAACTATACCGGGTGCAAAAAATTCTTCTTTTAGTTCCACGGTTCATTACTTAAGTGGCTTTTCAACCGATTTTACAGAGCCTTCTAATATCATTCAAGCCCGGAATAATATGAACGGGTTAACCAGGACTGGTAATCAGCTTGATCCATGTACCACACCTGTAGCTGGTGTGTTTGGTGGAATAAATTGTTCTGATATAAATCCGTTTTTCTGGATGTCCGGTGATCCGGTACCATATACAGGCTGGATTTCAACAACTCCTTGGGATATAAGAACAGTCGGCACCATCGGACCTTTCGATCTAAACCAGGATGATTATTATGATGTAATTGTTGCCTATACACTTGGTCATGGAACTGATGCAATAAATTCAATAACATCTGCAAGAGAAAAAGTAATGTTTGCAAGAGCAGCATACTTAAGCAATTTTGGTCAGTTCCCTGTGAGTGTTGATGATGATGAATTTGTTATAAATGATTTTAAACTGTATCAGAATTATCCAAACCCATTCAATCCATCAACTATCATCAAGTACCAAATACCTGAAGCCGGATTTGTAACCTTAAAAATTTATGATGTACTTGGAAGCGAAGTTGCAACTCTTGTTAATGAATATAAAAATGCCGGAAGTTATGAGGTTGAGTTCAGTTCAATTGTTGACAATCGTCAATTGACTTCAGGGGTATATTTTTATAAATTATT
>JAWOIK010000087.1:0-29183 GCA_046484705.1 Ignavibacteriaceae bacterium
GCGGCGGTTCCATGCGTATCCACCGTTCCAGTGTACAGACCCGGGTGTTCGAACTGCTGGGCATCAGTGACGAGGAAGCGAAGGAGAGGTTCGGCTTCCTGCTCACCGCCTTGCAATTCGGTTGCCCACCCCACGGCGGCATCGCCTTTGGCATGGACCGGCTGGTGATGCTGATGACGGGCGCCAGCTCCATCCGCGAGGTCATCAGCATCACCAGCCGGGCCATGCCAAAGGCGATGCCGCCGTGGGGTGGGCAACCGAATTGCAAGGCGGTGAGCAGTACGCCGAACTTCTCCTTCGCTTCCTCGTCACTGATGCCCAGCAGTTCGAACACCCGGGTCTGTACACTGGAACGGTGGATACGCATGGAACCGCCGCCCAATTCGGTGCCGTTCAGCACCATATCATAGGCGCGCGACTTGCAGGCCGCCGGGTCGGAGTCCAGCAACGCCAGGTCCGCCTCGCGCGGCGAAGTGAAGGGATGGTGCAGGGACACCCAGCGCTGGGCATCTTCGTCCCATTCGAACATGGGAAAGTCCACCACCCACAGGGGCGCCCAGTCGCCCTGCAGCAGGCCGCGATCGTGGCCCAGCCGGATGCGCAGCGCACCCAGGGCCTCGTTGACCACACGGGCCTTGTCGGCGCCGAAGAACACCAGGTCGCCGGTCGCGGCGCCGGTGCGCTCGAGGATGGCGCTCACCACCTCGTCGGGCAGGAATTTCAGAGATTTTTATGAGTTCTATTTGAAAGAGTTAAAATAACTCTGTGGCTCTCTGTGAATCCGCTGTGTTAATCTGTGTAAAAAAGGTTACACAGAGAACCACGAAGAAGACACGGAGATACACGAAGAAAAAGTGAAGGAAAAAATGTTAGACATAAAAGTACTTGGTTCCGGCTGTGCAAATTGCACTAAGCTGGAAAATGTGGTTAAAGAAGTCGTTGATGAAAATAATTTAGAAGCAATTGTTGAGAAAATTACAGACAATACAAAGTTTATGGATTTTGGTGTAATACTTACTCCCGGACTTGTTGTTAATGGTAAAGTTCTGGCAATGGGTAAAATCCCGACAAAGTATACACTTGCACATTGGTTACAGGATATTAAATAGGATTAAAATCAGGAGAGAAAATGGAAATTGATAATTCAAAAGAATGGCATTGGTTCAAAGGAGGACTTGTCGTTTCTTTAATTTCAATTGGTACATACGTTGTCTTCCAGGCAATAGAGCATAGAAGCTATCCGTTTGGTGTAACATCCGGGTTCGCATACATTTCTGCGCTGTTCGGGTCAATGTTTAATGATTTAGCAGAAACCACAGTGGTTAAAAATTATTTAAGCAAAGCATACCCGGAGTTTTTTATTCTTGTTGGATTAGTTATTGGCGGATTCACAGCTTCTAAGATAAGCGGCACTAGAGAACCGGAATCAATTCCTGCTACCTGGAAAAAATATCATGGTGATAGTATTTATAAGAGATTATTTATTGTTCTCATCGGCGGAATTCTGCTTGGTGTGGGTGCAGGTATAGCTGCCGGATGCACCACCGGAAATATTCTTCAGGGTTGGGCGCATTTGTCTCTCGGAAGCATCGTAGCCGGCGCTTCATTTTTTCTTACTGCTGTAATCGCTGCCCATATTTTATTCTATAAAGTATGGAGGACAAAATGATCCTCAAAATAATTATTGGTTTAATCATCGGATTTGTCTTCGGTTATGCTCTGCAAAGAACCGGGATTACAAAATATCCACGCGTTATGGGAATGCTGCTTCTGAAAGATTTTAAAATATTAAAATTTATGCTCACCGCAGTAATTCTTTCAATGATAGGGTTTCATTTGCTTGGTGAGTTAAGTGTAATTAAAATAAATCCAAAACCATTGGATTGGGGAAAGTTGGTCGGTGGATTAATATTTGGTACAGGAATGGGAATGCTAGGATATTGTCCCGGAACTATGATGGCAAGAATAGGTGAAGGAAAAAAAGAAGCTCTGTTGGCAGCATTCGGAATGGTTGCAGGGCTGTTTATCTTTATACTGTATAACAATTTTTTCAAATCAACATTTTTGGTTTCACCAATTGACGGAAATCTGTTCGCTGCACTCGGAGTGAATCAATGGATAGTTATTGTTCCAGCAGTAATATTATTCTCAAGTTTGATCTATTTAGTAAACAAAAATTTCAGCGATAACAAAAAAATATTTTAAGGATAGTATGAGTAAACTGACAAAAAAACTTTCATTCTTAGATCGTTACTTAACATTGTGGATTTTTTCTGCAATGCTTGTCGGTGTCTTTTCAGGATATTTATTTCCCCAGGTTGTTGATTTCTGGAATACCTTTCAGGTTGGAACAACTAACATCCCGATTGCAATAGGACTGATCTTAATGATGTATCCACCCCTTGCAAAAGTTAAGTATGAAGAACTGCCTGATGTTTTCAGAAATCTTAAAATACTTTCATTATCTCTCATTCAAAATTGGATCATTGGTCCGATATTAATGTTTGGACTTGCAGTTATCTTCCTTCAGGATTATCCGGAATACATGGCTGGATTAATTTTAATCGGACTCGCACGATGCATCGCAATGGTTATTGTTTGGAATGAACTGGCTAAGGGCGATACTGAATATGCAGCAGGACTTGTTGCATTCAACTCAATCTTTCAAGTACTCTTCTTTTCTGTTTATGCCTATGTGTTCCTAACAGTTCTTCCTTCGTGGCTGGGCTTGCAGACTTTCGCTGTTGATATCACAATCGGACAAATTGCAGAAAGTGTTTTCATCTATCTTGGTATTCCATTCATTGCAGGTATGATTACAAGATTTACATTGCTGAGATTGAAGAGTAAAGAATGGTATGAAAAGAAATTTATTCCTAGAATCAGTCCTATTACTTTGATTGCACTTTTATTCACAATACTTGTTATGTTCTCACTAAAAGGTGAATATATAGTTCAGCTTCCATTGGATGTTGTAAGAATTGCCATACCACTACTCCTTTACTTTGTAATAATGTTTTTAGTTTCATTTTATATGGGAAGAAAAGTTGGCGCCGATTATAGCAAGACAGCAACACTATCATTCACAGCAGCGAGCAACAACTTTGAACTGGCAATTGCTGTTGCAATTGCAGTATTTGGAATAAACAGCGGAGAAGCCTTTGCCGCAGTAATCGGTCCACTGGTTGAAGTCCCGGTACTCATCGCACTTGTAAATGTTGCACTGTTTTTCCAAAAGAAATATTTCGTTAAAGTTGAAAAAGGATCAGTGGAAGCACCGGATGTTTGTCCATAGTTTAATTAAATAATTTATATATCTCATAGGGGAGATTATGTTCGGAAAAATAAAGATCGGTTTTTTATTAGTACTTTTTTACTCTTGTGTTACCAGTGCTCAGTTATTTGAATCACTGGAAAAAGAAACTTCGGATATTCTGATTTCTTTATCCCAAGGTAATGCTTTGTTACCGGAAGATTTAATAACCATAAAAGAACTACTAAATTCTGATTTTAATGATTATAAATTTTCTGATATACCGGTTGATTCTTTTAACAAAGAAAATTTAAGTAAACATTTATCTGAATTTGAATCAGAACTAAAGAACATTTCAACCGATTCAGCATTAGTACTCTTCAATCAATGGTATCTTCATTTAAGTAATACTTTCTACGAATACAACAAAGAAAAATTCTTTTTATCCCCGAATAAGAAAATAATTCTTTTTAGTGCATCAATGTCTTGTTATTGCACTCTTGAAATGTGCAGAGAACAGGCAATCCAACTAATAAAATTTATAAGATCAAACAGTAACAATTATAATTACTGGATTATTGATTCATTTGAGAATAATGAATTACAGATTGAATATATGACTTTATTCGCTCCTTCTGTAATTGTTTTTGGCGGGGATAATGAAGTGTTTTACAAAATCGAGTATGATGAAGAGATGATTGTACGGTTAACGGAATATTTAAGTAACAACATTCACTGAATAGCAATAAGGAAATAATATGGAATGGTTAACAAACCTTGAACAGGCTAAAGAAGAAGCAATGAAGTTACGTAAACCGATTCTCCTTCAGTTTGAATTGGATAAATGCGGCGGCTGCAGACAGCTATATAAGACAACCTACCCTGATCCTGAAGTGGAAAAGGAATTAAATGAATGGTTCGTGCTTCTTAAACTCGATATTCTGAGGGATAAAGAAATAAGAAGAAAACTCGGTGCATACTGGACACCCTCACTTTATTTTTTGGATCATAAGGAAAATTCCTATTATCATTTTAACGGTTATCTGCCTCCGGAAGATTTCAGAATAATGCTAAGACTTGGATTAACTGAATCCATGATGCCAAGAGGCAGATATGATGAAATAATTGAAATTGTAGAAAAAGATCTCGATGAGTTCAATAATAATATCCTTGCACCAAAACTAATGGTTCAGAAAGAAATGGCCAGATATATTAAAACTAAAGATAACTCAAAACTCCGCAGTACACTCAAAGAAATTCAAAAAAAATATCCAGATAGTATAGAAGCAAAAATGTATTTCTGGGATGAATAAATTAAAAAATAGCAGAGGTGAAAAATGATTTCAGTAAAAGTTCTTGGAACCGGATGTAAAAAATGCCTGGCTCTTGAAAACAAAATAAAAGAGCTGGTTGCTTTTAATAATATAAGTGCCACCGTAGAAAAAGTTACGGACATCAATAAAATGATGAACTATAACATAATAATGACACCCGGACTCGTCATAAATGAACAGGTTAAAAGCTTTGGCGTAATTCCGAAAGATGATCAGATTCTAAAATGGTTAATAGAAAACTGACTTATTGTTAAACATTAAAATTGTTGTATTGTTTAATTGTCTAATTGCTGAATTGCTATCAGTGCTTTATTTGTTTTACAACAATTTAACAGTTAAGCAATTAAACAATTAAAATTTTACTAAGAGGAGATAAAATGACTAAAAGATTTATAACTATAATATTACTATCAGTATTTATATGCATTCACATAAATGCCCAAACAAAAGAAACAAAACCCAAAGTTACTTTTATTGAACTTGGCTCAGTTAACTGTGTACCTTGCAAGATGATGCAGCCGGTAATGGAATCCATTGAGAAAAAATATGGAGAACAGGTTAAAGTAGTTTTCTATGATGTATGGACACCGGAACAGAAAAAATATGCACAGGAATATAAAATCAAATTAATACCAACCCAGGTTTTTCTTGATGCGAACGGTAAAGAGTTTTTCCGTCACGAAGGATTTTATCCCGAAGCGGAAATTGATAAAATTCTTCAGGGTAAAGGATTGAAAGCGAAGAAGTAAATTCAACTGTTAAATTGTCTAATTGCTTAATTGCTCTTTGTATTCAACAATTTAACAGTAAAACAATTTAGCAATTAAAAGGAGTTTATGTTAGATAGTATATTCGTTACACTTTACGAAGCAATGATGGGCTCTGCGTGGATTGCAGTGCTTGCATCTCTGGGATGGGGTGTTTTAAGTATCATTCTTTCACCTTGCCATCTTTCAAGTATTCCGTTGATTGTTGGCTTCATAAGTTCACAAGGGAAAATGACAGTTGGCAGAACGTTTAATGTTTCACTTGTGTTTTCACTCGGCATATTAATTACAATTGCATTGATCGGAGTTATTACCGCATCGCTCGGAAGATTAATGGGTGATCTTGGATCATTTGGAAATTATTTTGTTGCTGTTATCTTTTTTATTGTTGGATTATATCTTCTCGATATCATAAAACTTGATTGGAACAGCTCGGCGTTGAAGCAAACAAAAACTAAAGGTTTGTTTGCTGCACTAGTATTGGGATTACTTTTCGGACTTGCACTCGGTCCCTGCACATTTGCATACATGGCTCCGGTACTCGGAGTGGTTTTTCAGACGGCACAAACAGATTACCTATTTTCAATAATTCTGCTTGTTGCTTTCGGGATTGGTCACTGCGGAGTAATTGTGGGTGCAGGTACGTTAACAGGAAAAGTACAGAAGTATCTTAACTGGTCTGAAGGTTCAAAAACAATTTTATGGATAAAAAGAATTTGCGGTGTGCTTGTGATACTTGGCGGAATATATCTTATCTATACCGTTCAATGACTACACTTCACCAATATCCTCATTCCACAAATCAGGATTATTTTTTATAAATGTTTCCATAAGCTGAAAGCATTCTTCATTATCCAGGTTTACTATTTCAACACCGCGTGATTTCAAATATTCTTCCGGACCGGTAAAAGTTTTATTTTCACCAATAACTACTTTAGGAATTCCATAAAGAAGAACTGCACCGCTGCACATATCGCACGGAGATAGTGTGGAATAGAGAATTGCCCGTTTGTAATCTGGGGCTTTCAATCTTCCGGCATTTTCAAGGCAATCCATCTCTGCATGTAAAACCGCACTTCCGTTTTGCACACGTTTGTTATGCCCTGTTGAAACGATCTTTCCATCAATAACAAGCACTGATCCGATTGGAATTCCTCCCTCAGCCATTCCTTTTTTTGCCTCATCTATTGCGGCTTCTAAAAATTTATCCATTTTTTTATCCAATCATTATTACAGTTTGAGCGATTATTTATTAGTCGAATACTAAAGAACACATAATTTTTATATATTTGCATCCGTTATGTACAAAAATAAAAACTATTAGCCATTTCTTAGTATCTCCTTTAGAGGCACGGTTAAAAACCCTGCCCCCAGTAATTTTTTCCATTATCAGTATAAAAAACAATTTAAGTAGAAAAATGAGTTTAATTAAAGAAATACAAAAACGTAAAACATTTGCAATTATAAGTCATCCTGATGCAGGTAAAACGACACTTACAGAAAAACTGCTTTTGTTCAGCGGTGCTATTCAAATTGCCGGTGCTGTTAAATCAAATAAGATAAGAAAGACAGCAACATCCGATTTCCAGGAAATTGAAAAACAAAGAGGAATATCAGTTTCCACCTCCGTATTAAGTTTTCATTATGGCGGAATGAATATTAATCTTCTTGATACTCCCGGTCACAAAGATTTTGCAGAAGATACTTACAGAACATTGACCGCTGTTGACAGCGTTATTCTTGTCATCGATTGCGTAAAAGGTGTTGAAGAACAAACTGAAAAACTAATGAACGTGTGCAGAATGCGCAACACTCCTGTTATAGTCTTCATCAACAAGCTTGATAGGGAAGGCAGAAATCCGATTGAACTGCTTGATGAAATAGAAGCAAAGTTAAATATTAAAGTAAGACCATTGAGCTATCCGTTAGGAATAGGAGTAAGTTTCCGTGGAGTTTACAATATTTATAAAAATACATTCTCATATTTTAGTCCGAACAAACAGCGTATTGAAGAGGATGTTGAGGTTTTCGACGGGATTGATGATCCCCGGTTATATGAAAAGTTTGGTGATGATGTTCTATCATTAAAAGACGATCTTGAACTTATCCACGGAGCTTATGATCATTTTGAGATTGAAGATTATCTGAATGGCACCACTGCTCCTGTATTTTTCGGCAGTGCTTTAAATAATTTTGGTGTGAAAGAACTGCTTGATACTTTTATAAAAATTGCTCCAAAACCGCTTGGAAGAGAAACAACGAACGGAAATATTAAGCCTGAGAGTGATGAATTTTCCGGATTCATTTTTAAAATTCATGCTAACTTAGATCCGAAGCATCGCAACCGGATAGCATTTCTGCGGGTATGTTCCGGTAAGTTTGAACGAAATAAATTTTATCATCATGTCAGACTTAACCGTGATATCAAGTTTCCAAATCCCGCTTCGTTTATGGCACAGGATAAAACGACCATCGATGAAGCCTTTCCCGGCGATGTGATTGGACTTTATGATACAGGAAATTTTAAGATCGGTGACACCCTTACCGAAGGAAGTCAGTTTATGTATAAAGGGATTCCTACTTTTTCACCGGAAATATTTAAAGAACTTCAATTGATCGATCCTTTCAAATCCAAGCAGCTTGATAAAGGAGTGATACAGTTATCTGATGAAGGATTAGCCCAGGTATTCATTCAGAACAACGGAAACAGAAAAGTTGTTGGTACTGTTGGTGATCTTCAGTTTGATGTACTTGAATACAGGCTGCTTAATGAGTACGGTGCATCCTGCAGATTCAGACCATTAAATTATTACAAAGCCTGCTGGGTTATTTATGAAAAGAAAGAAGATATTGGTGAATTGCAAAGACTTCAATCACATAATTTATTTTTGGATAAACATAGTAACTTAGTATTCATGGCTGAATCAGCTTACTCATTAAACTCGGCTAAGGAAAAAAATCCCAAAGCAAAGTTTCTGTTCAGTATTGAGCATAACACTCAAACACAGGAATTTGAGAATCAGAATTAATATGGATTTTAAAATTATTACTGAATAGTTGATTGAATAAAATAATATTATATCCCGGACCGGTAAAAAGCGGAAAAACTTCTTCACTATTTTCATTGGTGCAAAATCGCAATGATATGTGTGGAATACTGACTCCACTGATTGATGAAAAAAAATATCTTTATAACATTCAGACAGGCGAGAGAAGGCTGCTTGAAGCTGACGCCGGGAATTCAGAAATTGTTACTGTTGGAAAATATAAGTTCAAACAGGATGTTTTTGACTGGGGAAGGGAAGTTTTAAAAAGTGCACTTCAAACCACAGCTTCTTACCTGATTATAGATGAAATCGGACCATTGGAATTTGAAGGGAAGGGATTATCCCCGGCTGTGGATGAAATTATAAATAATTCCACTACTCATTCAAAAAATTTTATTATAGTAGTGCGAGAATCATTAACAGATAAATTCTTTGAACATTTTCAGATAGATAGGTCCACAGTTAATTATTTTTCTGATCACAATTTTTTAGTCCTGTTAGAAAAGTTATTGCTCACCTCATACTTCATTTAAATTTCTGGCAATTTATTTTTGTTCATCATTGATAATTTCCGTTTATCAACATATGCCGTTTAACACCCGATAAATGGCTTACCTGATTGACATTACCACTCTGCACATATAACTTTTAAATGTTGATTTACAATTATTTTTTAAGAGCATTAAATTGTAATTCATCTATTCTATATTCTGAATCAGAGGAGACGTTGAGAGGTGTTCTTCGGATTTATAAAACATATAACAAACCTATTACCTGGTGATCTGAAACTTCACTTCACACTATTATCAACTTTATTTAAATCAAAAACGTTTTCATTAGTATCAAGCAAAAATGAAATCGACCATCCTGTTAACTGCGGACAAAAGATAAAAGTTTTACGGCAATTTATTTGCTTTGTAAAGCAGAAACTCATTTCTGTTTTAATAATCACAAAATTTGTTTCATCTGTATTTAAGATGATTGGCTTTATTACTCCGGGAGAAATATGCCTTCAAATACTAGAGAGTAATAAAGTCTGTGTGATAACTATAGATTAAAAATTAATTTAAATATTATTCTGAAAGGGAGAATAAGCTATGAAAAAGGCTGAACTTTTTCTGGTGTTGTTATTATTAGGATCACTCTGGGGATTTTTTGAAATGCTGCAGCTTCCGGTTTATTTATTATGTGCTATTGGTTTGTTATTCCTTGTTATTGGAAGACGTTTTGTAGATATACCGGGGAGCAGCATACTTATAGGACTAATAGTTTGTTTTTATAAGACTTACAGTGTCAACTTTTTTATCTGTCAGTGGGCAGGTGTCATGGCGGTGGCTATTTCATTTGATTTTTTCACAAGCATTGTATTTAAACATAACTGGCTAAAAATATCTAATGCTATGCTGATCGGCGCATTGACAAATATTTCAGCTCTAATTGTTTTTGTCACAACTGTTTTGTTCATTTTCCCAGAGCCTTATTGGGTTACAGGTGGAATGGAAAGAATTTTAGATTATGGTTTAACCAGAACTTTACCGGCAGCATTGATCAGTGCATTTATTTCAGTGCCGCTTGCTTTGATTGCCGTACAAAAGTTGTCTGTTATGGAATTTAAAGTTTTCAGCAGACTCAAACCGGCGGCTTATATTTTTACTACAATTTGTTTGTGGATCGCTGCCGGACTGTATTAGAAATAAATTTCCTCATTCATATACCACCAGGGGATTTGATGTTCGCAGAGAGAAGAGAAATAATTAAGTGCAAAAAGTCAGTCAGTTCTGAGAATTTATTTTATTCAGAAAAATCAGATGACTGGATTGCAATTGAAATCAACCTTAGAATTAAAATAAACGGCAAACAACTAGTCGGGTTTGCCTGCAGCCCGGTTGATTGTAAGGATTTAGCAATTGGATTTCTTTACACCGAAGGAATCGTTTCACATCTGCGCGAAATCGATCATATAATTATCAATAAGCAAACCGATACAATTGAATTCATTATTAATAATGTTCAGGATAAAAAAATAGATAAATGGAATAATGAACGTACAATGAGTTCCGGTTGCGGACAGGGAGTAATATCTAATTTAGAATACAGGAGGAGAAATCTTATCCGTATTGAAGATGATTTCAATCTAAATGATATCGATGTAACAAAACTTTTTGACCATCTTATAACCCACTCTGATTGGTATAATAAAACCGGATGCATCCACCAGGTTACGTTATTTATTAATGATTCAATTATTATCAGAGAAGATATCGGGCGGCATAATGCTGTTGATAAAGTAATTGGTGCTGCAATGCAATGCGGTATTAATTTTCATAATTCCATTATGTATTCCTCTGGAAGATTATCTTCCGATATGATACTGAAAGCCGGAAAGGCACACATACCGGTTGTTGTATCGAAGACTGCACCGACAAGTCTTGCCGTTGATATTGCAAACGAGTACGGAATTACCCTTATCGGTTTTGCAAGAGGAAAACGATTTAATATTTATACGCACGCGGAACGTATAAATACCGCCAATCAGAAAAATCCTGTTTTGAATCTTAAACATTCAGAAAAAGAATTAGGTTATACAGATAAAATATTCATCCAAAATAAAAATATCATTCAGGAGGTTCAATGAAATCGCTACTTGTACTGCTTTTCAGTTTGTTGTTCACTGCAACACTATTTGCACAGGGTTTGGAATTAAAACCTTACGGATTTGTAAAAGGTGATGCTGTATTTTCTTCAGAAGGCGTTCTTTCTTTCGGTAATCCAAATCTTTCATCACCACAGGTTGCAAACGGAGTTGATCAGGGAGCACTCGGTTTTACAGCAAAGCACACAAGATTTGGTTTAAAAGGAATTTATGGTGAAAACATAAAAGTAGGCGGGCTTATCGAATTAGACTTTTTTAACAGCTCTGGTTTTAATACAAATGTTAACCCGCGTATTCGACTTGCCTATGCATCCCTTGCTGTGGATAATTTCGAATTCAGGTTCGGACAGCAGTGGGATATATTTTCACCGCTTAATGCAACAACAAATAATACCAACGGAAATCTCTGGTTTGCCGGCAATACAGGATTCCGCAGAGGGCAGATTCAAATAATGTACAAAGTTCCTGCAGATAATTTTAAACCTATGATACAATTAGCTCTTGCCGAAGGTGCAAGTGATGCAGGTACTGGTTTGGGTGATGATAATAAAGCATTAATGCCGATGATCCAAGGGCGTTTATCAGCAAAGTTTTTGGAAAATAAAACGGTTGGTGTGTATTTCGTTTATGCAAAATTTTCACCAGAACCTGACACATCCGACTATGATTATAATACAACTGGTTTCGGTGCTGACTTCACTTTGCCATTTCACAAATACTTTGAGCTGCACGGTGAAGTAAATATGGGTACTAACCTGAATAACGCAAACATGTTCAGCATTGCCGGTAACGGAGGTAAGGATGATGACAGAAAAAGTCTTGGCGTCTGGGCAAATATAACTTCAAAGATAGGTGAACATTTCCAATTGGTTTTAGGCGGTGGAATGGATAAAAACCAGACGGATGATCTTCCGGACGGAAGGATTGAACAGAATCTGGTTATCTATGGCGATTTGATTTTCCCGATTGCATATGGTTTTTCCGTTTCGCTTGAAATGGGAAATATCTCCACAACCATTAAAGGTGTAAATGAAAGTAATAACGCTTTGTTCGGAATACTTTCCGGCAAAGTTAATTTTTAACAATTGCGGTATATGGTAAAAAGGTAAATATTGAAGAAGTTTTCCCTATACCATATACCTCTGTGTATATATACCTGGTAAAGAAACAGATAATGAAAAAATCGAATAAATATAGTTCTTTAGAAATTGAGGAAAACATATCAAGTCTCGATGCTTTTGCTGATGATATAAAAATATTTTCTGATAAAAATAAATCCTTACCGCTTTTTAATAAACTGCCGGTAAAATATGGACCTGAAATAACCAGGCAAAGACTTTCTGAAGGACGATACTTATTCAGTCCCTGCGGAGTTAAGATTAACAAAAGTGAATCAAATAAAATTGCATTTGATCTTTTTGAACTTCTGAAGAAACATCTTCCGGAAAGAGAAGTAGAAGTTACTGCGATTGCGGATGCTATGATCAATGAAAAAATAAATATAAGTGATCTGCTGCTTCAGGTAATAAAAAATGATGGTAACGGAATAATGAAAGTGATCCGTTCCAATAAGTTCTCAGAAGATTTATTCACTTTCTTTGTTATCTATCTCGCAAGACCTTTCAGAGAGAATGCTGCTGAATACTTTAAAGAAGGAATTGAAAATCTAAACTGGTATAAAGGTTACTGTCCTGTTTGCGGACACTGGCCCGCACTTGCTCATTTAAATTCTGAAAGCGGTCATAAAACTCTCTGGTGTTTATGCTGTAATACCAGATGGAATTTCAAAAGGACGCAATGTGTATTTTGCTTGAATGAAGATCATGAACATTTAAAAATTCTCAATCCGGAAAATGAAGATTCATACAGAATCCAGGTTTGTAAAAAATGTAAAAGATATTTGAAGGAAGTACGGAGTAACACCGGGATTAAAGATTTTCCGTTTGACAAATTTTATCTTGGAACAATGGCACTTGATGTTATTGCTGAACGGGAAGGATATATCCAGGAATCAATACTTACTGTTAGGTATGATGATCCTGATGGAAATGAACTTCTTATGTATCGTCAGAAAGTGGAATTCAATAAAGAATGTATAAACTAAAAGTTATAACTAAAAATAAAGGAATAAGCCTATGAAAATCTCAAGACGAGGATTTCTGGGTGCAGCCGGTGCCAGCACAATCGGTGGAGCAATTGGAGTTTTAGGCTTCCCGAAAACTGCTAACGCGGCAAGCATTCCAGACATCAAAACTTTGGAGACTACAGAGAGCACAACTATCTGTCCGTACTGCGGCGTTGGTTGTGGTCTGATAGTTTCAACACGAGAAGGCAAAGTGATTAATATAGAAGGTGATCCCGATCATCCTATAAATGAAGGTTCACTTTGCTCAAAAGGCATGGCACTGTTCCAGATAGCGGTAAATGAACGCCGGCTTCAGAAAGTGAAGTACCGCGCTCCCGGCAGTTCTGAATGGGAGGAAAAATCCTGGGACTGGGCACTGACTGAAATAGCAAAACGTGTTAAGAAAACAAGGGACTCTTCATTTATTGAAAAAGAAGACGATAAAGTTGTAAACAGGACAAATGGTATTGCATGTCTTGGCGGAGCAGCTCTCGATTCTGAAGAGTGTTATCTTCTTTCAAAGTTTGCGAGGTCGCTTGGAATAACGTACCTCGAACACCAGGCGCGTATATGACATAGCGCCACAGTGGCCAGTTTGGCTGCTTCGTTTGGAAGAGGAGCAATGACGAATCACTGGATTGATTTAATTAATACAGATGTTGCAATGGTTATGGGCTCTAATGTTGTTGAAAATCATCCTATGGCATCTAAGTGGCTTTCTAAAGCCAGGGAAAGAGGTGCCGTAATTATTAACTGCGATCCCCGCTTTACAAGGACTTCCTCGTTCGCTGATATCTATTGCAAGTTCAGAAGCGGTACTGATATAGCATTTGTGAATGGTATTATCAACTATGCACTTCAGAATGATATAATCAATAAAGATTATGTTGTTAATAATACTAACGCTTCATTTATAATATCAGATAAATTTTCATTTACGGATGGTCTATTCAGCGGGTATGATCAGGATAAACGATCCTATGATAAATCCAAATGGGCTTTTGAAATGGATGGATCAGGTATACCCAGAAGAGATAATTCACTTCGTCACCCCCGTTGTGTCTATCAATTAATGAAGAAACATTTTGAGCGTTATGATGCTGACACTGTTTGTAAGATAACCGGCGCACCAAAGGATATGTATGAAAAGGTATGCAGTACTTTTGTATCTACCAGCGCTCCTGATAAAGCAGCTACCTGGTTATATGCAATGGGAACAACGCAGCATACATATGGAACCCAGAATATCAGGTCGTATGCAATTCTTCAGTTGCTTATGGGTAATATCGGTGTTGCAGGCGGTGGAATAAATGCTTTGCGCGGAGAAGCAAATGTACAGGGTTCTACTGATATGGCTTTATTATTCCATATTCTTCCTGGTTATCTCGCATCACCTGCTAAGGCAGATCAATCTCTGGAAGAATATCTGAAGAACTACACACCGCAATCCAAAGATCCTAAATCTGCAAACTGGTGGGGTAACTATCCGAAGTACATAGTTTCATTAATGAAAGCATGGTATGGAGATAAAGCAACCTCAGATAATGAATTCTGCTTCAACTATCTGCCCAAAAGAAGTGCTGATTATTCACACATCTCTTTATTCGAAACAATGTATGCCGACCAGATAAAAGGTCTTTTCCTCTTTGGACAGAATCCCGCAGTGGGTGGACCTAATTCAAACAAAGAAAGAGCGGCACTTGATAAACTCGAATGGATGGTAGCTGTTGATATTTTTGAAACAGATACATCCGTTTTCTGGAAACGTCCGGGAGTTGATCCTGCCGATATTCAAACAGAAGTGTTTCTGCTTCCTGCATGTTCATCTGTTGAAAAGGAAGGTAGTGTTGCGAACAGCGGACGATGGGCTCAATGGAGATATAAGGCAGTTGAGCCGGTTGGTGAGTCGATATCGGACTTGTGGATTATCGATGCAATGCATAAATCTATTAAAAAGGAATATGCTGCCGATGGTGTATTCCCGGATCCAATTGTAAACCTGCATTGGAATTATGGTAACGGTGAAGAAATAGATCCGCATAAAGAACCCGATGTTCACATGGTTGCAAAAGAGATCAATGGATATTTCTTTGAAGATAAAGTTGTAAATGATAAACAATTTAAAAAAGGAGATCAGGTTCCCTCATTTGCATTTCTGCAGAATGATGGCTCAACCTGTTCAGGTAACTGGTTGTATTGTAATTCTTATCCCGGTTCTGAAAAAGAAAACAACAATATGGCACGAAGGAAAAAAGAAGATGCAGTAAATGGTATCGGTCTTTATCCGGAGTGGGCATGGTGCTGGCCAGTAAACAGGAGAATTATTTATAACCGTGCTTCTGTTGATTTAAAAGGTAATCCATTAAACCCTGAAAAATGGGTAATCAGATGGAATGAACTGGCAAAGAAATGGGAAGGTGATGTGCCTGATGGACCCTGGCCTCCGTCAGATAAACATCCATTCATCATGAAACCTGATGGTCATGCCTGGCTGTTTGCACCTAATCTTAATGATGGACCATTACCCGAGCATTATGAACCTCTGGAAAGTCCCGTTAAGAATTACATTTCACGTCAGGAAATTAATCCGGCTATAAAACTATGGTATAAAGTAAATCCTGAAGGCAATGCTCTTGGCGATTCTTCAAAGTTCCCGATTGTTGGAACAACATACAGAGTAACAGAACATTGGCAGGCGGGAGCAATGACGCGTAACATTCCGTGGTTAGCTGAATTAGTACCGGATGTATTTATTGAAATGAGTACAATCCTGGCGAAAGAAAAAAATATTTCAAATGGCGACAGAGTCTTTGTTGAAACTGCAAGGGGTAAAATGGAAGCGTATGCTCTTGTTACACAAAGATTCCAGCCCTTCCGTATAAACGGATCAGTTGTTCATGAAATAGGAGTTATATGGCACTTCGGATATAACGGTTTAGCTACAGGTGACAGCGCTAATCTTCTGACATCTCATATAGGAGATGCTAATACGATGATACCGGAGTATAAAGCATTCCTCTGTGATGTTTATAAAAAGGAAGGAGTTGCCGTATGAAAGCATTACTTATTGATTCAACCAGATGTATTGGATGCAGAGCCTGCCAGGTTGCATGCAAAGAATGGAATGAACTCCCTGCCCAGGAAACAAAATTCTTTTCGGGAGGCGGGTATCAAAATCCTCCTGATCTTTCACCTAAAACCTGGACATTAATTTCTTACAACGAAGTTGATACTGAAAATGGCTTCGACTGGGTTTTCAGTAAATCGCAGTGTTTTCATTGTATAACCCCGGCTTGCGCATCCGCCTGTCCTGTTAGTGCATTAGTAAAAACTGAAGCCGGACCGGTCGTATATGATGCTTCAATTTGTCTGGGTTGTCGTTATTGTCAGTTAGCATGTCCGTTCAGCGTTCCAAGGTTTGAATGGAGCAAAGTAATTCCGGAAATCACTAAATGCTCTATGTGTGCTGACAGAATAAATGCGGGGCTGGAAACTGCTTGTGCAAAAGTATGTCCGACTGATGCAATTGTTTTCGGAGACAGAGAGGAACTGATTGCTGAAGCTGAAAACCGGATCAAGAATAATCCTGCAGGTTATGTCAATCATATTTATGGTAAAGATGAAGTCGGTGGAACATGTGTATTACATATTTCAAATGCTTCCTTTGAGAAAATAGGATTTGATATGACCGTGCCTAAGGAAACTATTTTATCCGGAGTTGATCATGCAATGAAACCAATTCCATATATATTAACCGGTTTGGGATTAGTGCTCGGTGGTGTATCCTGGATCGTAAACAGAAAAAAGCAGTTGGCGGAAGAAATGAACCAGGCAGAGGAGGAAAAACAAAATGAAGAATGATAACATCAATTTTTCTTTTGATAGAAAAAAAATCTGGAGTGATTTTAAAAATCACATTAAAAATCTATCCATTGCCGGCAAGTTAGTCTGGCTACTGGCTGCATTAGGCTTAATACTTATTATTTACCGCTATGCAACAGGATTGGGAGCGGTAACAAATTTAAGTGATGGTTATCCATGGGGCTTCTGGATAGGGTTTGATATTCTGGCAGGCATTGCACTTGCTGCAGGCGGATTTGTTATGGCTGGTACTGTTCACCTTTTCGGCGGTCATAAATATCACGCTTTGGCAAAGCCGGCTATTTTAACAGCTCTGCTGGGATATTTGCTGTTCATATTCGGACTACTTTTTGATCTTGGTCGTCCCTGGAATTTATGGAGAGCGATATACTCATGGAATCACACTTCACCCATGTTCGAAGTTGCCTGGTGTGTAATGCTTTACACCACGGTACTCATTCTAGAATTTATTCCGGTTATTTTAGAAAAGCTTAAGCTTGATAAATTAATTGTTCTCTGGAAAAACACCGTACCATGGATTGTGATCTTCATGCTCGGGATGTTTACCCTTGCAATGTCATATTCCTTTGTTTGGGCTGGTATTATGGTGTTCATTCTATTAGTGTGGGAAATTTCTATGAGAAAGGGATGGATGCCGCGTGACAAACAAATGCCCATAATTTTAATAATGGCAGGAGTAATTTTTTCCACAATGCATCAGTCATCACTTGGTACCATCTTCCTGCTAGCACCAAATAAACTGCATGTATTATGGTATACACCAATCCTTCCATTGCTATCTCTTTTTTCTGCAATAATGGCTGCACCGGCAATGGTAATATTTGAATCTTTAATGAGCGAGAAACTACTCAAGCATAAATCCAGGTTCGATCTTCTGTCCGGTATCGCTAAATGGGTTCCATATTTACTTGGATTTTACCTTATCATTAAAATAGGTGATCTTCTTGTTAGAGGAGTAATATTAGAAACAACCACTTTCGGTACTCAAGCAGTTTCATGGTGGCTGGAAGTTTTAATCGGCGTAATTATTCCTTTTGTAATGTTCATTGTGCCTAACACTATTAAAACAAAAAGCGGCATGTTATGGGCTTCAACTTTTGTTATAGTGGGGCTGGTATGGAACAGACTAAACTTAGCAATAGTTGGTAATACTGTTGAAGGATGGGAAACTTATTATCCGTTATGGTCAGAAGTATTTATTTCAATCGGGGTGGTGGCAATCGGATTAATTGTATTCAGGTGGGCAGTAGAAAATCTTCCGATCTATGAACATAAGATTGCTGCTTGATGATTGAAAAAAATATGAGTGGTTAATATTGATTTGTGTTATAACTTTTTTTCCTGCCGGATATAAATTCTCCGGCAGGAGTTTCTTATTCTGACAAACAGAGTGGAAGAAACTGGTGTTTCAGCCGGTCTTCAAAACCGGTAGCCGACGGATAAAACCGGCGGTGGCAGGTTCGATTCCTGCCCTCTCTGCTATTCATATTTTTTGTGAATAAACATTTGATGAGAAGACGATGCAGCAGGATGAACTGAAGAAAATACCCGGTGTTGATAAACTTTTGCAAGATCCTTTACTTTCAAATCTGAAGGATAAAGTTGGAGTGGAACTTATTACATATGCAATAAGATTGGCACTTGAGAATGCAAGAAAAAAGATTTTCAGCGGGGCAGAGATTCAAAGCAATGCTGAAATTATAAAAGAAGTCAATAAGCAAGTCAACCGGATAACCGGTTATGAATTTAAACCTGTAATTAATGCAACTGGAATAATACTTCATACAAACCTCGGACGGGCTCCGCTTGGTAAAGAATTACTAAGGGAAATTGAGCCTGTTCTTGCAGGCTATTCAAATCTTGAATTTGATCTTCACACCGGTAAGCGAGGAAACAGAACAGATCATATTTCAGAACTTCTTCGTTTCATAACAGGTGCTGAAGATTCACTGATTGTAAACAATAATGCTGCATCACTTCTGCTTATTCTTAAAACTTTTGCCGATAAAAAAGAAGTAATTATATCCAGAGGCGAACTGGTTGAAATTGGAGGATCATTCCGCATTCCTGAAATTATGAAATGCGGCGGGTCAAAAATGATTGAAGTTGGAACTACCAACAGAACCCGCATATCGGACTATGAAAATGCAATAACTGAAAGTACCCGGATCATTTTCAAAATTCATAAATCAAACTATTATATCGGCGGATTTTCTGACGAAGTTGAATTACTTGAACTTTCTCATCTCACCAAAAAGCATAATTTAATTTTGGTTCACGATACCGGTTCGGGATTATTAAAAAGACCCGTTTACCTGAAACATTTTGATGAGCCGGATGTGCGTACCAGTATTAGCAACGGTGCTGATCTTGTAACTTTTAGTTGTGATAAACTTCTTGGAGCCAGTCAGGCAGGTATTGTAGTTGGAAAAAAGCATTTAGTTAAGCTGCTATCAAAATCTCCATTAATGCGAGTACTTCGTGTAGATAAATTTGCAATCGCAAGCCTGTGTGCATTACTGAAATATTATTTATGTGAGGATGAGCTGATTGAGAAATCACCTGTTTTTAAAATGCTTAACAGAAAAAAACAGACGCTGTATCTTCTCGCGAAAAACTTATCTGATAAACTGAATAATCAAAAAATTAAATCAGAGATAATTGACAGCAAAGCACAGTGCGGCGGAGGTGCAATGCCGCAGCATGAATTTGACAGTTATGCTGTGAAAATTATTCCGGATCAGCCGGATAAAAAATTTGCGGATAAATTATTTAAATCTCTACTTCGCTATGAAAAACCGGTATTAGGTATTCTTCGGGAGGGCGATATATTATTTGATGTGTTTACTATTCAGGAAGATGATATTCCAATTTTAATTGAAGCTGTTACAGAATCTATTAATAAAAAAGTATTATCATGAACAAATCTACATTTAGAACATATTCACTCTTAATCTTTGTTATCCTCTTATTAATTTATAGTTGCGCCAAGGAGAATAACCCGTTAGTGCCGGATGATTCCGATAAGTACTTTTGGGTGTACTTTAATAATGACTCGGTTAAAATTTCTTTTTCGGACCTTCCTAAAATCAGTGCTGATGGAGAAGAGGCTGTCCAACTAAACCATTTTGTGGATACCACATTAGTCCATCCATTTATGGATAAAAATGGTTTGTCATATGATTCCCGGACTCTATATTCATATCAGATAGCCGGTGAAGACGGATTTTCAGCTTACACCAATAGAGGTTATCCAAATAATATCTGGGAGCATTTAACTATTGGTCATGTTATTGTCTCAAGCAGGCAGGTAATCTTCCCTGATGATAGGATTGATTTGCCCGGTGCATATAACGTAAAAATTGCGAGACACATTTATATACACAGAAAGTTTGATCTCGAATTTGCTGACAGTGTTAACATAGTTGAATTACGAAATATTTCATCGGTTCAGGTTATAAATCAGGATGGTATTTCTGAACAGGCAGTTCCGTTGAAAGATGTTGTTATGAGCAAAATTAATGATCCGGAGTCTTATAATTATAATATTCTGTCTCTGGATAATTTCGGACCAACAACAGATATGAGCTGGGAAGAATTTCAAACTGGCTATTGGCTGCTCAGCAGTGAAAAAACTTTTTTTAGCGAAACTACTCTTGTCGGAGGCAGTTATAAATTGAAAGCGTTGGAAAAAATTTTGGTAAAATGATGCCTTGTAAAAGATATAAGTATAAAAGATATAATAGCATAAACCGTAATCTGGTACGAGTGTACCCATATACCTTTATACTAATTTTCAAATTAATACTTACACTTATTCTCGTTCATCCGGTTCAGGCTCAGATAAAAAAAATAACTGTTTCAGATTCAATTCAATACGCTTATGAGTTAGAAGAAATAGTTATGTACGGCAGCAGATATTTCAACAGTCCATCCATACTAACTGAAATGTCAGCAAAAGATATTGAAAACAGAAATGCTTTTACAATTGCTGACCTATTAAAAACTGATCCGGCTTTAAATCTTACTTCAGGTCCAAAAGCGGAAGCAGATATTAAAATAAGAGGATTCCCTGCACGGGATGTCCTGGTTTTAGTTGATGGTCGTCCAATCAATCCCGGCTATTACGGTAAAGTTGATCTCTCTATGCTTCCCGTTGATAACATTGCAAAGATAAATGTTGCAAAAGGTCCCTCATCTGTAGTTTACGGAGTAAATAGTATGGGCGGCGTGGTGGATATTATCACAAAAAACGGATTTGAAGAACCACAAACTGTTTTTGATTTGAGCGTCGGTGATTATCAGTTCCGGAACATTAGTCTTAACCACAGTCATCAATTAGAAAAACTTAATTACTGGGTATCTGTCTATGAAAATCATTCAAATGGTTTTAAACTAAGCGATGACTTTGAACCTACATCTCTGGAAGATGGCGGAGTGCGCAACAATAGTTCATTTCATAAGATCGGCGGAAATCTGAAACTCGGCTATCAAACTGAAAGTATGGATTTGTTTTCTCTCTCTGTTGGATATAATTGGGCAAAGAGGGATGTCCCCACAACAATTTACAGTTGGGATTCTCCTGCTTACAGAAAATTTCCTGAATGGCAGCGCTTCAGTTCTGCATTGAGCGGTCAATGGAATTTTGGTTCTTTAATGCAGTTTAAGTCGATCGTTTACCTTGATGCCTACCAGGATCGGCTGATAGATTACAGAACAAGAGAAATGTCAGCAGATGCAATCAATTTTGAATCGGATCTTGAAAGCTGGACAGCAGGCGTTTTACTTGAAAGTAAATATATTGTTTTTGATCTTCATCAGATTCATTCCGGATTAAGCTTTAAAAGAGATTTGATCAATAAGAAGGCAAATGTGGAACAGCCGTGGGCTACGAATCTGACTTACACCGGTAATGTTTTCGTTCAGGATTATTTCAAACTGTGGGAGATGACAAACATTACCATTGGGGCAGGTTTCTTATACTTCAATGTTGAGGATGGATTGACAAAAAATAATTTTTCGCCCATGCTCAGTATAAATCAGCATTTATTTCGTAGTCTTAGAGTATATATAAGCTATGCGAACACAGTTCGTGTACCAACTCTTCATCAGCTTTACAGCGAAACATCCGGCAACCCGGACCTACTTCCGGAACAAGCAGACAAATTTGAAACAGGTATTGAATGGTATTACATGTTTGACGATGAATATCGATATCTATCTGTTCAGGCTGCATATTTTTATAATGAATTAAAAAACCTGATTTACAGAGCGTCATCTTCTTATCATTTTCAGAATATATCCGAAGCAAAATTGTACGGCATTGAAGTTAGTTCCATTCTTAACTTCAACAGGTATATATCGACCGAGCTGGACTATTGTTATCTCAATTCACCGGAGTCATCAGACGAAATTTTTAATGGTGTGCCTCAGAATAAAATTTATGCTGCGTTGAGAATAAAAACTGCTTTCCGGATAAATCTAAACTATGAATTTAATTACTTTGATGATAGGACAACGTATATGCGGTATAAAATTCTTGACGGCTATCCGCTGCACAACATTAATATCAGCTACCAGCTTTTCGATTATTTAAAACTGCGTGCAGAGCTTAACAACATTACCGATGCTTATTATGAAGAAGAGCTTGGCTATCCTTCAGCCGGTCGGAATTTTATTTTCGGGTTTGCTGTAACATTTTAATTTTGTTTAAAATGAATGACGACAATCAAAATATAAAAATCAAAAAGCATTTTATCATAGGAACAGCCGGGCATATTGATCACGGTAAAACCGCTTTGATTAAAGCATTATCGGGAATTGACTGTGACACTCATCCGGAAGAAAAGCTCCGCGGAATAACTATTAATTTGGGTTTCTCTCATCTGGATTTTTCAAATGGTACCAGTATCGGAATAGTAGATGTACCCGGACATAAAGATTTTATCAATACGATGATTTCAGGAGCATGCGGAATTGATTTCGTAATGCTTGTTATAGCAGCCGATAGCGGGGTTATGCCTCAGACTGTAGAGCATCTTCATATTATGCAAATGCTTGGCATTAAATCCGGTATGGTAGTTCTGACTAAAACTGACCTCGCCGATGAAGACATGTTAATGATGATTGAAGAGGATATTAAAGAATTGGTCCTCGGTTCTTTTCTTGAAGGATGTATGGTATTAAAGGTTTCAGCGAAAACTGGCTGGGGCATTGATGATCTCAAAAATTATCTTTCCGAGATTACTTTAAATATTATTCATAAAAACGAAAACAACTTATTCAGAATGTTCATTGACAGAATATTCAGTGTTGCCGGCTTTGGAACTGTAATTACCGGATCAGTTCTAAGCGGTAGATTGGGAATTGATGATGACGTATTTCTTCTTCCCGACGAAAAAAAACTCAGGATAAGAAGATTAGAAAAACACGGTAAAGAAGTAAATGAAATAATTGCAGGCAACAGAGCAGCAATAAATCTGTCTGGATTGAAGAAGGAAGAGTTCAGGCGTGGAATGGTTCTGTGTAATAAAATTATCACACCAACAAGTTTGATTGATGCTAAGATTAAAATCATTAGTACCGATAAAAATTTTAATTTATGGGCACATGTAATATTTTTATCCGGAACTTTTGAATCCCAGGCAAAAATTCATTTGATTGATGCGGATAAACTGAAATGCGGGGAGACAGCTCTTGCACAAGTTCATCTCGCTCAGCCTTTTATAGGTCAGATAGGTGATAGATTTATTATAAGAAGTTCTTCTGGCGACAGAACAATTGGCGGCGGCGGTATAATTGATCCTTATCCGCTTCATCACAGGCGAAGAACAGATAAGGTTATTGGTCATTTAAAAAATATTGCTGAGGGCGGATTGGCTGAATTAATTGCCGCAGAGGTAAGGAAATACATTTCACCTGTTACTCTGGATTGTATTACAAATAAGCTTAACCTGCCTGCAAATGAAATCTCAAAATTTACACCTGATCTATTACCACAGGATATCATGCACTTCATATTAGAAGATACAATTTATATGATGCTTGCAGAGAAAGTGAATAAATTGAAATACAGGATAATTAAAACTCTTGAGAATTATCATAATAATAATCCGCTTGATCCTGATGGAAAAAATTTTGAAGAACTGATGGGAATATTCGGACTAAACCGTAATTCTTCTACTGAAGGGGTTATGCAATGTCTGCTTACAGAAATGGAAGCCAGTGGTATTATAAGAAAAGCAAATTCAACATGGATTATGAAATGGCATAAAGTTAGTTTAACAGAAGAAGACCGGAAACACATACAATTTGTTGAAGTTTTTCATAAAAACTGCCGGATGAATACACCTTTGATGTCTGAACTTCTTCCGGCGGCTTATAAAAAAGGAATATCTGAAATTAAACTTAAAAGAATAATTCAATACCTGGCTAAGAAGAAAATCCTTTTCAATATAGACGGGAATTACATTCACAAAGAGATCGTCTCAAAATGCCTTGAAACTTTAATCAATAATATGGAAAATTATAATGAGGGAATAACAGTTTCACAGTTCCGTGACTTGATAAACGGAAACAGGAAGATATGCCTTTTACTTCTTACTCATTTTGACAGGGAAGGAATTACTTATCGCGACGGAGATTTGAGATTCTTACAAAAAACACAATCAGAATTAATTCTGAATTAATACATTTACTAAATTTTATATAACATGAAAAATAAAAATAAAATATTGATGATTGATGACGACGTTAACCTCGTTAATGTAATCAGACTCGTACTTGAATCTAAAGGATATATATTTGATTGTGCATACTCTGCCGCAGAAGGTATGACGAAAATAAAAGAGTTCTGTCCTGATCTTATAATACTGGATGTTATAATGGAAGATTTTGTTGCGGGTTTCAGGGTTGTTAGTCAGTTACGCACCTGTGATGAGAATTCTGAATACTTTCAATATTCAGATATTCCAATTCTAATGTTATCCAGTGTTACAACAAAAACTAATCTTGATTTTGAACATAAAGTCGGAACTGCACTGCTTCCGGTAGATGCATTCATCGAAAAACCGGTAAAGCCGGCTGAGCTTCTTAGTAAAATCGAAGAACTTATTGAAGGACTTAAAGCAGCTCACTAAATGTTTTGATGATTAATTAGAATTAGCTTTTCTAAATCTAGTGGAATTGTAAAAGTAAATTTAGCCCATTCACCTTGCTTTGAATCAGCCCAGATTCTTCCGCCATGTTTATTTATTATATTTTTTGTGACAAACAGTCCCAGTCCTGTACCGGATTTAGTATTATAATTTTCAGCACTGAATCTTGAAAATTTGGTGAACATATTATCTTTGTCGTTTCTGCTGAATCCAACACCTTCGTTATAGATAGAGATGTGTATTTCAGAATCAATTATTTCTGAACATACTAATATTTTTGTACCTTTTCTTCCATACTTTACTGCGTTCGAGATAAGATTCTGAAAAACAGAAGTCATTAGATCCGGGTCGCACATTATTTCTAATTCTTTATTAATTGAACACTCAATTTCCATTTTATTATCTGCTAACAGTTCAGATAACCTGTTTATTGCCGGTTCAATAAGGTTCTCTTTCAGTTTAAGTTTTACCGGTTTTAATTTAAGTTCGCCTTCTTCAATCCTGCTTAGATTCAGAAAATTTGAAATGGTAGATTGTAAATAATCTGCACTTCGGGATGAAGACTTAAGTACATTTTCCTGGTTATCTGTCAGCGGACCTAAAAGTTTATCGCGTAATGAACCGATCGCAAATACAATTGATGCTAAAGGTGATTTCAGTTCGTGTGTTACAAACCCGAGCATTTCAAGATATGCACGATTTTTTTCATCGGATTCCTTGTAAGCTTTTTCGAGTTTTTCAGAAGCCTCCTGAAGTTCTTTACTGTCTTTCTCAAGTGATTCCGCCATTGAATTAAATGAGTTTGCCAGTTCAGATATTTCTTTACTACCTCCAATACCTTTAACTCTTGTGTCCAGCCGTCCCTCAGAAATATTTCTTGTTGCATCAACCAGTTTTAAAATAGGAAGCCTTACTTTACTGGATAAATAATTTGCCAGCAGAACTGAAAACAGAAGCGCAATCAATCCAATACCGATAAACTTTGTAGTCAATTCCTGACCATAGGCAGTATATTTTTTTTCAAGCAAGCCGACGTATAAAATGCCAATTATTTTTCCGGTTGGATCCCTGATTGGATCATAAGCAGAGAGGTACCAGTCATTAACAACAAAAGCACGATCGGCAAAACGTTCGCCTTCTTCAATCACTTTCCTGTAAACTTCATCGGAAACTATTGTACCGATTGCACGTACGCTGTCCGAGGTAATAACATTGGTCGCAATTCTTGTATCTTCAAGGAATATTGTTACAGTACCTAATGGTTTTCCGTCAAAATAATCTTCACCAAAAACGGTTACACGAATCCTGTCAACAAGATCATATCTTCTGTTGAGTAATATGCCGCCATAGACAATTCCATAAACTTCATTTTGTTCATTGAGAATTGGTACAGCAGTTTCTAAAATCATTCCTCTGTTTTCAACGGTTCTTCCCGTTGGTTTTGCCCGTTCAGTTTGCAGAATTGGAATGTAAGCCTGTTCAGCTAACTGATCACTTTTGAGCGAAAGATTTTCGAAAGATATTAATGAAGTTCCGCTGGTAACATTGCCAAGAAAAGCCTGTTCTATCACAGGATCGTATCTGACTTTTCTTCCCAATGTACCGGGTTTGCCGGAAGATCCGATTACAATTCCATCTTTGCTAACAAGATTTAAAAAATCCAGTTTGTGGTTTATCTTAAGTTCAGCCAGAAGATCATTAACCTGTTGTGAAGTTTTTGAAGTGTTCAATGTAGTCCGCAATTGATGATGTTGGGCAACCAGGCTGACACCCATCTGCAATAAAGCTTTCTCTTCTTTATATGCTGTCCATGCAGAATTAAGATCCATCTGGGCTTTAAGTTTTGCTTCCTTCAATACTGTTTCTGTGATAAAGGAAAGCCCTGCAATGATGGTGAAAGTTCCCATTAAAACCACTACAAGTGTATAACCAAATAGCTGGGTATTTCTTAAACTTATTTTCATAACAAAAGTTCAGATTATTAGAGTACTAAATTCCTAATGCCTTGTTTACTTCCGGTTGACCAGACAGCTCCAAATGGTTTCTTCCAGTAACCTTCTTGACTCGTTTTGTTCATCACTTAAAATAGTTTCTTCCTTGTGTTTATCTTCCTCCGGTTTGTTTTTAAATGCTTCAAATTGCTGTTCAGCTTCATCTATTCCGAATTCAATCGGTAATGTTATATAGAAATACAATTCATTTTCATGTTTTACTATGTATTTAAGTTTTTTCAGATGATTGATTATTTCATAGTTTATAGTTTTCAGCAGATAGATGATTTCTTTTATTTCGTAACCCGACTGAAATCTTTTTATGCCCGATACTTCAAAATAATTTTGGATTAATAATTTGTTGTTTGAATTTATTGATGATAATAACAGTCTGTAAATCAGCTTGACGAACCATTCAAGATCTGACCGGTTAAGATTTTCAAGATGTATATATAAACTGGTTTCGGATGAGTTTATTATCGCTGTCAATATATTTTTTACTATCAATTCCTCGTCATCCGAAAGCAGGGTATAAATAATGAAATCTGTTCTTGATGTTGTCTTCCTTAAAATCATAACGTTTCTCAATTGCCAGGTTATTGCTTCACTTCTCATTCTTTCTATTAAAAAGGGGAAACGCTTTTCAATTGATAATCTCGGGTTAGGCTGCCAGTTAAGTAAATTATAAGTTTTATTTACATGAACGTTTAATTGTTTATCAATGTATCCAATCATCCAGGGCTTCTCAAAATTTTCCGTTCCGGTTAATAGCTTAATAAAATTCATAACATATATACCGGCAGCACAAAGTAATTTCGGCATTAAGAAAGGATGCCTTTCCTTACCGTAGTAATAACGGGTTGCAAGTTTAAATAAATCAGAGTGCATTGTGGAACCTTCGGTAGATATAACCAGCACTTCTCCCGGCGGTATTTCATTATGCTTGATTAGTAATTGCGTGAAAAAAGAAATTACATCCCTAATGTGAATGTATGGTACTGCTGAACGTCCTTTACCGCCAAGGATTTTTGATCGCCAGGATTTTCCAAGCCATGTATTAAGAAAAGTAAACAGCGGGGGATACTCACACCAATCACTGTAAACAGCGCCAAGTCTGAATATGCACGCCGGTGTATGTTTTGAAAATTCTCTTACAAGTTCTTCTCCAATTTTTTTACTTTTAGCATAGGGGTGTAAACCATCAGCAGGACTGCCTTCATCAATCAGTTTACCGGGTTCAGGAAAATCACATGCCGCAACAGAACTGGCAAAGGCAAAAAATTTCAGGTTCAATTCCTTTGTAAGAGTAATTATGTTTTCAGTTCCATTAACATTTGTTAATTCATACTCAGGATTATCAAAGTTTATAAAATCATAAAAAGCAGCTAAGTGAATAAGATAGTCTGCACCGCCGGCTGTTTTTATTTCACGAAATGCTTTGGAGATACTTGTTAGATTTGAAATGTCTGCTCTTAACCAGGCTATATTTGAATGTTTTGGTGCATTGCACTCTTGTTGTGAACGTCTTGCAATTGCAAAAATCCGGAAATCATTTTTTAATTCGTCAAGCAGATATTTCCCGATGAGACCGGAAGCCCCGGTAAGTATCAATGTTGGCAGATGTGAACTTAACATGTAATTAAGCTCTCCTTTAGAACTGTTTAAATGTACGGCTAACGAAAAATTATTAATTACTTACAGTATTACCCGGTAATCTTTGTTTGCTCAATTTGAATAATAATAGTAATATCAATCCCATCAGACCATCACCAATAGCCGATAATAATATCAATGAAATGTCTGATACGAATAAGAAATAAGAAATAAGAAAAATAAATGCAATGAACTTTACAAATATTATAAACACAATCATTCTGTTTGATTTTCCGGTATTCAAACCTGCCATAAAGTATGCGATGCTCATGGCAATATGGAATACGCCACCCTGTGCCCGGAAAAAACTTTCACTGTAATT
>JAWOIK010000187.1:0-5515 GCA_046484705.1 Ignavibacteriaceae bacterium
CTAATTGAACAAATTCAAAATATCAGTCATGAGATTCATCAGGGAAATCTTTACATTCATCATTTTCATATACACCGGTATGGCAATCATACCGAACTGACTTTTCACATTAAATTACCTGGAAATTACAAACTTGAAGATGCTAATAAAATTACATCGGTTTTAACTGCCAGAATCAAAAATGATTTAAACATATTTGCAACTATTTATATTGACGCTTATGGAAATAAATAGGTAATAGACTACACTTATTAAAAACTTTCTAAAACAAGGCCAGATATTGCATACTGCTGAATTTGAATACAATAATCTTAAATTATTAAAATGAATCCCTTGAAACAACTTGTGGGACAGACAGCGATTTATGGCTTAAGCAGTGTTATAGCCAGAATCCTTAATTTTCTGCTTGTTCCTTTTTATACCAGGGTATTCAGTGATGCAGCAGAATATGGTGTTGTTAATGAATTATATGCGTATGTCGCGTTTTTCATAATAATACTTACCTATGGAATGGAGACGGCATATTTCAGATATGCCTCCAAATCTGACAACCCGAACCTTGTCTTTTCCACCTCTATGATATCGCTGCTTACAACTTCTGTTATTTTTGGAGTAGCAGTTTTTATTTTATACCCCGATTTAGCACGCATTATTGGCTATGAGAATCAAAAGGAGTTTGTTTTATTACTCGGACTGGTTCTTTCAATTGATGCCATTACTGCCATTCCTTTTGCCCGGTTACGGCTGCAGAACAAAGCAGTACGTTTTGCGCTTATTAAATTATTCAATATCTCAGCGAATATCAGTTTTAATCTGATTTTTCTTCTTCTGTTCCCATGGCTTACAGAGAAGGGTTATAATAATTCAATAATTGATTTTTTATATGATCCTGATTTCAGGGTTGGGTATGTTTTTCTTTCAAATTTCCTTGCTTCTCTTTTAACATTGCTCTTTTTCCTTAAGGAAATTTTGATGACACAGTTCCGGTTTTCGGGAAAATTGTTAAAAAGTATGTTGCAGTATTCATTCCCGTTGCTGATTGCCGGTTTTGCAGGGACTATTAACGAGGTGATTGACAGGATTATGTTAAAATACCGGTTGCCTGATGGTATTGATGCTCTTGAACAAATTGGCATCTATGGTGCAAATGTAAAAATTGCTGTATTGATGGCGCTTTTTATCCAGATGTTCAGATATGCCTCTGAGCCTTTTTTCTTCAGCCAGGAAAAGAATGAGAATAGCCGGGAATTGTATGCAAGCGTACTTTATTATTTCACAATTTTCGGTGTATTTGTTTTTCTGGTTATCACTCTTTACATTGATTTGTTCAAACATATTATAGGATCCAATTATCATGAAGGAATAGATATTGTGCCTGTCATCCTTCTGGGCAATCTAATGCTGGGCATATATTTTAACCTTTCGGTTTGGTATAAACTAAGGGAACTCACGATTTTCGGAGCATTTTTCGCTATAGGAGGTGCACTGATTACTCTCTTAATAAATTATTTTCTGATTCCGTACTATGGGTATATGGCCTCTGCCTGGGGTCATCTTGCTTCATACACTTTTATGGTAATTTTATCATATCTGGTGGGTCGTCATTACTATCCTGTGCCCTATAATCTTAAAATGATTTTCTTTTATTTAGCCACCGGAACCGGAATATTTTTAATTGCCTCGGCTATCAAAATAGATAGTATTTTTTATCGTTTGACTATAAACACTTTATTTATTCTTATTTTTACGATTATTGTGCTATACAGGGAGAGAAGGTTTGTGGCCGGTTTATTAAATATCAGGCTACCGCATTATCTTAAATAATTAACCCGTTACATGCTGAAGAGATGAAGGTTAAAATTGTAAATACGTCAGAAAATCCTTTACCCGCATATGAAACATTGTATTCTGCAGGTATGGACATCCGTGCAAATATTGAATCTCCTGTTATACTGAAACCTTTGCAAAGGTGTCTTGTGCCAACCGGCATTTTTATTGAGTTACCACAGGGTTACGAAGCCCAGATCAGGCCGAGGAGCGGACTGGCATATAAGTATGGAGTAACAGTTCTTAATTCGCCGGGAACGATAGATGCAGATTACCGGGGCGAAGTAAAAATAATTCTGGTTAATCTTTCTGATCAGGAATTTACCATTAATAATGGTGAGAGAATCTGTCAGATGGTTATACAAAAATGCATGCAGGTGGAATGGCAGGTTACTGATCTGTTGAATGATACTCAAAGAGGTAGTGGTGGTTTTGGGCATACCGGACATACATAACCTGGTTTTATAGTCTCTTTGTTCCTTTGTTTTTCACGGATGGATCATTGTATGCTATTCGTGATGATTGTTATGGGTTATTAATAACTGGTTCTTTTTATGAATATTTAATATTAACAGGTCCTTCGTCTTACTTGTTTGGCTTTTGATTCGTAAAGCAGGTATGAAGGAATATCTGATTACTTCTTTTATATGAAACATTTTTTTGCATCAGGAATATATCTCTTCAGGCCTGCATTCCTTTTTACCGGCCTTATCATTATTGCATTAGGACTTGTTCAGTGCAAATCCAAAATGATGATTAGCAGTAAGGAGGATTTTTATTTACTCGATGATATTGAGCGATTTGAATATGAATATTCTTTGCATGAAGGAATAAAATATAAGTTGCTGGGAGATTACTCACGTGCGGTGTTTTTTTTAGAGCGGTGCGTTGATTTGTTCCCTTACAGCGATGTATCTTATTTCGAACTGTCAAAAATCTATTTTTTAGTAAATGAAACTGAAGAAGCTGAAAATTATGCTTTAAAGGCTGTGAAAATGGCGCCTGATAATAAGTGGTATCATCATCACCTGGCACGGATTTACATCGAAACTGAAGAATTTGATCAGGCTATAAATGTATACGAAGATGCCATCAGATTATTTGAAGACGATACTGAGCTCTATTTTTCACTTGCTTCGCTTTATTCCTCTCAGTCTTCTTTTGATGAGGCAATTAGGATATACGATTTGCTTGAAACAATGATCGGAATTGATGAAAGGATTTCGCTACCAAGGGAACAAATTTATATGGAGAAAGGGGAGTTTGAAAAGGCACATTCGGAGATACAAAAGCTAATTGCCAGATTTCCACTGGAAGCGCGATATTATGGCGTTCTTGCTGAGCTGTATACTGCTATGCAAATGTATAAAGAAGCCCTTGAAAGTTATAAGATATTATTCCGGATTGAACCGGAAAATGGTACTGCACAGTTGTCTGTTGCTGATTTTTATTTACAGCAGGGTAATTTTGATGATGCGTGGATATACCTTGTTACAGCATTCAGAAATCCATCTCTTGAATATCCTGAAAAAATTCATGTATTGTCTACTCTGACAATGGACAGGTACATAACGGATAATCACCTGGATAAGATTGAGCAGCTTGGTGTTCTGCTTATGGAAGATTATCCTGATCAGAATCTTGCAAAAGCTGTAATGAGCGATCTGTATGTATATAAAGGATCGTATGAGATTGCCGGTAAATTGTTGAATGAACTGCATTTATCTGAACCTGATAACAGCTATTATGCCGAACAGTATATTGCTGCATTGAGTTTTAATGAAGAGTATGACAAGGTTCTGGAGGTTGGCGAAAAACTTATTGACAAATTTCCTGGGAGTGTTTTGATTCATTATTTTCTTGGCGCAGTTTATCATTTTAAGGAAATGACAGAGGTTGCAATCGAAACATTTGAAAAAGCATTGAAACTTAACGGGATTACCAGGGAGATTGAAGTTCAGATATATTCGTATTTAGGAGATCTTTTGAATACAATCAAAGATTTTGAAGGCTCGGATGAAAATTTCGAAAAAGTTTTAAAAATAGACAGCAGCAACGTTTTTGTTTTGAACAATTATGCATACTACCTGGCAGTAAGAGGCGATAAGCTTGAAAAAGCCTTGGAAATGAGTGAAAAATCCATAAAAGAACAACCTGAGAATACCTCATTTCTGGATACATATTCGTGGATCTTGTATAAAAAGGGGGATTACCAGAATGCGCTTAAGTATATTGAACTTGCTTATAGCAAGGGGGGAAGCGGGAGTTATGAAATTACCAAACATTATGGAATGATCCTTCTTGAGTTGAAAAGATATGATGAAGCTTTCGATTTTCTTGAAAAGGCACGTGATCTCGCTGAAGATAAGGAAGAGGTTGATGAAATACTCTCGTCTTTTAAAGAGAAAATTTCAATTGATTAATAGCCCGGAACTTGCCTCCAGACAGGAATATTGAACCAATTCGTTCCGGTAAGGATATTTAACTATAATTTTCATACTGGGCCATCAATTATGGATTAATTATTTGAAAATGCCTGATCGGTCATAATGCTTGTTGGTAATAGTTGGATTTTGTTTGTTAATATTAACAGAATTAAGATTTTCCTGAGATAAATAATAAGTTGGATTTTTTTGTGATTGAATATATGAATTATTTTGTAAGAGTTGGATACAGTTTATTTTATTTGGTGGCAATCATAGTTGCCGGCAATCTTTTTTTAAATTCATGCAGAAGCATTAGCCCTGTTGCAACAACTAAAGTAAGAATTACAGGCGATGATATTTACCGGATGACAAGCAGGAACCATTCCGATATAAATACCTATTCAGCGAGCAGAATGATAATCAACATTATTGACGATGATCAGGAAATAAATCTCAGGGGCTCCGTCAGGATTAAGTGGGATTCTGCCATACTTGTCAGTGTAAATGCGTTTGCCGGAATAGAAGCGGCCAGATTTTTGTTCACCGCCGATAGTGTCAAAATGATTGACAGGATTAACCGTTCCTATTTTGCTGGTAATTATGATGAATCAAGACGTTTTATACCCTATGCCCTTAATTATGATATTCTTCAAAGTGTTTTTTTTGCTTCGCCATTTAGTTTTACTGATGAGATGAACGGGCTTGAAGGAAGTAATGAAAACTATGAGTTTAATGATCAACATCTTAAACTCAGGTTCTCTATAAATGGCTCAGCAATGGCTACCGGTCAGGAAAATAAAGATAATTTGCAGATTATTCTGGACAGAGATTTTTTAACAAGAAGTGTAGATTTTCATTCGGAAAGAAACAATGTTTTTGCCAGTTTAAAATATAATTCTTTTTCAGAAATTCCTGGATATAATCTTCCTGATGACATCAGTCTTACTTTTGTATCGCATAACCTACCACTTATTGCAGGTTTAAGACTGAGTGGCATTGAGATCAATAAACCGGTTAGATTTCCTTTTAATATTCCATCCGGGTATTCACGACTTAATAATTAGGTATGGGAGGCAGAAATAACTTTATAACTTTTTTTTTAATTTTGTTCTTCGGATCGGCTATATTATATGGCCAAAGTAAAGAAGAACTTGAAAGACAGAGAACAGAAGCTCAGAGAATTATTGAAAATACCACAAAATTACTTGAAGAGACAAGTTTAAGCCGCCAGACCAGCCTCGACCGTCTTAATATGGTAAACA
>JAWOIK010000240.1:0-72042 GCA_046484705.1 Ignavibacteriaceae bacterium
ATTTTATTTCTGCAGTAATTATGTGCATAATTTTTATTGGTGTAATAAATGCGCAGGAAAACAAAAGCACCTGGGGAATATCTGCAGCCCTTCAGGATACTCAACTGGATATTATGTTTCCAATCTGGGCGGGGACGAGCTACGTAATAGCTCCTACGATAGGAGTTATACACATTGGCGAAATAGGGACAGATCTGAGAATCGGATTAGTAAACAGAATATTTTTAAATACGACTGAAAAGATTAAACCATTTCTGGGTATCAGAGTCGGGGCAATGTTCTCAATGCCCGATGAAGGAGATAGTGTAATAGACTATATTGTCGGATTTTTAGGCGGAGGAGAATATTTCTTCAGTGATAGTTTTAGTGTTGGTGTAGAAGCCCAGTTAAATATGAGTATTTCGGACAAAGCTTCAGGCAGGTTCGGAAACCCGGGAGGAACAAATTTGAATACAGCAACAGCTCTTTTTGCAACCGTGTATTTTTAAATTTTTCTATTGTCTGAAATAAATATCATAAATGGTTTTTGTTAACTGATGCCAGAAAATAAAACAACACACAAAAAAGCAGCAAAATATTTAGAAGATAAACCACCGCGTAAAGAATTAACCGCCACACGACTCGGCAAACTCCGTCTCGACATAAAAAAACACCTCTCCGCTGAGATGAAGGAGATTGATAGGTTGGTTAAGAAGGTGGTGGGGTGAAGGGAACTCATCCCCGAAAAGATCCTTCGAGGACTCAGGATAACATTGTTCGGGGCAGGTAGGAAATTTAATCCATAGAATAATCGTTGTCAGTGCAGAGGGTTGATTAAACGATAACAAATATAACGGAGAAAAAATGGAGCAAGGAAAATTACCTGAAGGGCTGCCCGAAAAAGTACAGAAAGAAATAATTAAAACCATTGACAGGCAAGAGCTTATAACGAAAATTGAGCATGAGCTGAGAACCCATCCCCGTTACAAAGATTTTTTTAATAAGTATCACCCACGAAGTGTTGAACTCTTCATTAATCAATATAAACTGCAAAAAGCCAGCTTGATTGAGTTCGGTGAAATGTACTCGCGTATGGAGGAGCAGAGAACACTACAATATGCTGAAATAGCTTATAATAAATTATGGGAAATACAGCAGAAGAAGCTTTTTAATTTGCAATGTCAATGGAGAGCAGAGCAAATCCAATTGCCGGGTATTGAGATATCATATGATTTTTTGCACTGGGAAAAAAAGATAACAGAATGTTCTTTAATTTCACAAATTTCAGAAAATGAATATGATCTGTACAGAGAATTTATTTTGTCCGGTGGTTTCGAGATAGAATCTTTATTTGATAGCCACTGGCAGGATTATGATACGTATAAGCGGGAACATAATGATGCTGCTGAGGGAAGTACTAAACCGGAATGGTACGAGTTTTACGACAACAGGATGGGAACAGGTGCACTGATGAGTTTACCTGATATAAGAGGCGAAAAGGAAATGTTCTATATAAAATTGCAAAGAAACCACGAAAGGGAAAGTAAGCCGGAAAAATTCATTCCGAAGGAAGATCCCGATAAGCGCCCGAATTTAAATTATTATGATAATAAAATAGTAGAGGAATTTGTGGAAAAATTTGAAGATGCGAGGATAAATCAATATCACCGTGCAGTTAAAGAAAATAAAAAGATTAATATTCATTATGATGATGAGTTAAGCGAAGCTATTGAAACTTTAAACGAGGCAGGAAATATTGATCTTGATTACGCCGGAAACTGGCGAGAATCGATTTTAACCACTGCAAAGAATTACAGAATAAAATGTATTTATGATGCATTTGAATCTGCATATAATAATTATCTTAAACGGCTGCAGATGGGGATAGGGTTTGAACCTCTGCATAGTGAAGACAATATTCAATTTGTGGATTCCATTATCGCCTCTTACAAGAATAGAATTCTGAAAGGAAGGGAATTACACGGTGAACCGGCAGATTTAAATTTCTAGATTAATAATTAACGGAACATCATTAATGATGCTCGTACATAATAAATTTATATAAAAATAAATTAAAATAAGTTTGAATGAAAAATTAAATCGGGCAGGATGGAGATAAGAATGACAGGGAGGGGATCAGAATGACGAGGTTGGGTTTGATTTTTTAATCCAGATCTTCAGCAAAATAGTTTAGTTTAAACCAAACGGGTCTGTGATCGGACATTTGATTAATAACTTCGCTCCAGTTTTCCAATTGCTGCCAGAATGGTTCCTGGTCAAATGCTACTACTCCCAGATCATTTGCAGCTTTAGTCATCGGATTATCCGGCAGCGCATAACTTGTTTCATTAGTTACTAATGCATGATCATAAACAGGTAAAAGAAAATATCCCGGTGCGGGATTGCCGGTTTGCTGGATTGTTGTCCGGACTGATTCTTCATTGACGGTCATTGACTCTTCAAACAGAACTCTGTAATTCGTTGAACCGCTGATAATATTTTTAAAATGATGCGGCTGTCTGGAAGGATTGGCATTAAAATCACCGATCACAATAATATTCTTTTCATCATTTAATGAATCCGTAACACTGTCAATAATCCATTGATTTATAAACTCCAATTCCATTCTTCTGATGTGATTAATATTTTTATTAAAAACAGTATGAAGAGTAACCAAACGAAAATCAAAACCATTACCATCTTTAACTTTAAAATCTGAAGAAACAGGCACCTGCCTGAATACATTATTATTAATTACGGGAGTATGAATGAATTTGTAAGGTGAAGCGGTGTTCAGAATTTCAACTCTGTCAATATCCCACATAAAAGAAAATCTTTCTAAGTAATTATTTTTTCCTGGTTCCGGATTATTCAAATATCCCGTCGGGTTACTGACTATGTAGTTATACTTAAAACCGTTAACAGAAAGATAGTGAATCAGCGAATCCAATCGTTCAGTAAAAAAAGGATCCATTACTTCCTGAATTGCAATTATATCCATCCGCTGAATTATTTCTGCCATTGCTTTATAATTTTTATTTTCATTTACACTTCTGCCGAGCCATTTGATATTCCATGATCCGATGATCAGATCAGATTTTTTTAATGAATCTATCAAAGTTATATCGGAAAGAACAGACCATGCCTTGCTGACAAAACCAATAACAGAATTATTTAATTGTACTTTATACCAGTAAGGCACTACATCAAGCAGAATGGCAGATTCACCTTTTCTTAATGATCCTGCTATTTCACTTTGCGTGGAAGGTAATTCTCTTACTATTACACGGTCTACAACTCTATCTGAAGGAGTAACAAACTGTGCATACAAATTGCCGGGTACAAGAATAATTACAAGTATAATAACATAAATTATTTGATGAGATTTCATCTTTAAAAATAAAAATTGGTGAATGATAATACAGTGTAAGCTGAAATAATGTCCTTAAAATATAAACAGGGATGATATGGAATCAAATATTCTGATGAGATCAGATAAACTTTGATTTGATAAATATTGCTAATATTTTTATCACCAATAAAAACAATCATATATGAAAGATAAATCCACAAGGCTTTTTTATATACTTGGTTCATTCTTTATTGCTAACGCATTGCTTGCAGAATTTATCGGGGTTAAAATATTTTCACTTGAAGCAACACTTGGAATTTCACCTGCTAATCTTACCATACTTGGAATTGAAAATTTATCATTCAACCTGACTGCCGGTGTTTTGCTCTGGCCTGTTGTTTTTATTATGACAGATGTGATAAATGAATACTTTGGAAAGAGGGGAGTAAAATTTCTTTCATTCACAGCTGCAGGGTTAATTGCTTATGCATTTTTCATGATATACTTTGCAATTGGATTGACTCCATCCGATTTCTGGATAAACAGGGTCACACCCGGCGGTGATGTGAATATGGATCTGGCGTTCAATACAATATTTGGACAGGGTTTGTGGATCATTGTTGGATCTTTAGTAGCATTTCTGATCGGGCAGCTAGTTGATGTTACAGTATTTCACTACTTCAGAGCAATAACCGGAAGTTCAAAAATATGGCTTCGTGCAACAGGCTCTACATTGGTATCGCAGTTTATTGATAGTTTTGTAGTTTTGTTCATTGCATTTTACATTGGTGCAGGCTGGGATATGAAGTTAGTGCTTGCAATAGGCTTGGTAAATTATATCTATAAATTTATAATTGCCGTTTTGTTAACGCCCATTTTATATCTTTTGCATTTTATAATTGACGGTTATCTAGGTAAGGAACTTTCGGATAAATTAACTTCAGAAGCATCAAAAAGCCAATCTTAGCCTGATTATGATATTTTCTTATCCGGTAATATCATAACAACTTTTTCAATAAATTATTCGTTTTTCTTACATCCCTAATAATATTTTCATTATTTTTTAAGTGTAGAAATTATTTTTCTTTGTGTGACTTAATTATTAGCACACAAATTATATAATAAGAGGAAAAGTTGCTCAGATTGATTCGTTGCAGGGGAAAGCACTTCCATCGATTCGAATATTTTATAAACTTTGAATCGAATATCCATACCTTCTTAAACGTTGATAACGATCTGAAAACTAATTCATTTATTCAAATTCAAATAATTATGTTCAATTCACTCTATTTTTCGGAGTAATACTATGAAACTAACAAAAGATGAAGCTTTGTTCTATCACAGTTCAGGACGTAAAGGTAAAGTGGAAGTAATTCCCACAAAACCTTGCTTAACTTCCCGGGATCTATCCCTTGCATACACACCAGGAGTTGCTGAACCCTGCAGGGAGATTCATAAAAATGTAGAAGATGTTTATAAGTATACTGCAAGAGGAAATCTGGTTGCTGTTATTTCCAATGGAACTGCAGTTCTTGGTTTGGGTGATATAGGTCCTGAAGCAGGAAAGCCTGTTATGGAAGGAAAGGGAGTTTTATTCAAAAGATTCGCAGATATAGATGTATTCGATATTGAAATTGCAAGTAAAAATTCAGCCGAAATAATCAGAGCGGTTCAAATATTAGAACCTACTTTCGGAGGAATAAATCTTGAGGATATTAAAGCTCCGGAATGTTTTGAAATTGAAGAAACTTTAAAGGCAACAATGAACATTCCGGTATTTCACGATGATCAGCATGGAACTGCAATTATTTCCTGCGCTGCTCTGATAAATGCAGTTGAACTTGCAGGCAAGAAATTGGATGAGGTTCGGATAGTTGTAAATGGTGCTGGAGCTTCGGCTATATCATGCTGCAATCTCTATATACGAGCCGGTGCAAAACGTGAAAACATTTATATGTTTGATTCAAAAGGATGCTTAACGAAGGATAGAAAAGACCTTAATAAATACAAGGAAGGGTTTGCACAGGAAAAAGGATTTGCTTCTCTTCAGGATGCCTTTAAAGATGCAGATGTTTTTGTTGGATTATCAGTTGGCGGAGTTGTTTCGCAGGATATGGTAAAGGTAATGGCTCCAAACCCTGTTATTTTTGCAATGGCTAATCCTGATCCTGAAATTATGTATGATGAAGCTGTAGCAGTACGAAAAGATCTGATAATGGCTACAGGAAGAAGCGATTTCCCGAACCAGGTTAATAATGTACTTGGCTTTCCTTTCATTTTCCGTGGTGCTCTGGATGTAAGAGCAAGCGCAATTAATGAAGAGATGAAAATGGCTGCAACACTTGCATTATCCAGATTGGCAAGAGAAAAAGTTCCTGAAATGGTTATTAAAGCCTATGGCGGTGAGGATTTCGAATTTGGTAAGACGTACATAATTCCAAAACCATTTGATCCGCGTGTATTGTGGTATGTAGCTCCTGCTGTTGCCAAAGCTGCAATTGAAACAGGTGTTGCTAAAATTACAGATATGGATTGGGTTGCATATGAGGAAGAACTGAAAGAAAGACTCGGACTTTCCAAAGAAGTGATAAGAGTAATGGTTCATAAAGCTCAAAAAAATCCTGCCAAAATTGTTTATCCTGAAGGGGAAGAGGAAAATATTATCCGGGCAGCTCAAGCAGTTGTCAGCGACGGTATTGCCACACCAATTCTAATCGGCAATGAGGAGGTAATCAAAAAAGAAATAGAAAGAATTGGCTTTGATATTTCTAATTTTACAATTAAAGATCCAATTACTGATAAAAAATCTGAAGAATACAGCAATGAATTTTTCAAGAAGAGACAAAGAAAAGGTGCAACAGTTTATGATTCCAGAGAATTAATTAAAAAGCCTAATTATTTCGGATCTATGATGGTTGAACTTGGTGATGCCGATGCTTTAATAAGCGGCTACACAACCAGTTATCCAAATACGATACGCCCTGCACTTCAATGTATAGGTGTTAAAGAAGGATTTAATATTGTTGCTGGTTTATATATTGTTGTAGCTAAGAAGGATACTTACTTCTTTGCAGATTGCACCGTTAATGTAAACCCTACAGCAGAACAATTGGCGGAAATTGCAATACTAACATCAGATACGGTTAAAGAATTTGATATTACTCCGAGATTGGCAATGTTGTCTTTCAGCAATTTCGGATCTGCACCATATCCTGAATCAATAAAGGTTTCACAGGCTACAAAAAGAGTAAAATCTTTACGCCCCGATGTGATGATTGATGGAGAAATGCAAGCTGACACAGCAGTTATGCAGGAAATTCTTGAAAAAACATTTTCATTCACTGAGTTGAAAGGTAAACCAAATGTTTTAATCTTCCCGAACCTGGATGCCGGTAATATTGCGTATAAGTTAATGGCAAGAATCGGGCAGGCAACTGTAATTGGACCGGTGTTAATGGGGATGAGGAAACCTGTTCACGTGCTTCAGCGTGCGGCTACAGTTGATGATATTATAAATATGACGGCTATTGCGGTGGTTGATGCCCAGCGAAAACAAAAATAACTAATAGAACTTATGAGACCGGAAATTTCCGGTCTCATTTTTTTTCTCTACTCTGTTAACTAAAAAAAGTTTATAAATACGAAGAATTCCATATATTTCTGTACGAAAAATTCACCTGTAATTATCATTCATTCAACTGCTTAATATACCGTTAATCAAGGAGTTTTTGCCTTTTAACGATGCATCATTTATTTTGATAAACTAATTTTCAATTAAAAATCTTTCTGCATCAGTCTGGAACTTCAACATGACCAAAAAAGGCATCAGGATGTTAGCTGCCATAATGTTTACCGACATCGTCGGTTATACGGCTATGATGCAGGAAGATGAATCAAAAGCAATTTCATTGCGAAACAGGAACAGACAGGTTCTTGAAGATTATTCGCTCGTTCATCAGGGTAAAGTGCTTCAATACTTTGGAGATGGCTCTTTAATTATGTTCGGCAGCGTTATTGAAGCAGTTATATGTGCCATTGAAATTCAACTCGAGTTAAAAAAAGAACCGGTAGTACCTCTGAGAATCGGTATTCATGCCGGTGATATTGTGTATGATGACGATGGTATTTATGGGGACAGTGTTAATCTTGCTTCACGTATTGAAACCTTAGGAGTTGGCGGATCAATTTTGATTTCTAATCGCGTTAATGATGAATTAAAAAATCATAGAGAATTGCCAACGTATTATATTGGCACTTACGAATTAAAAAATGTTCGAACCCCTACGGACGTTTATGCGATAGAACTTCCGGGCATTGTTATTCCAAAACCTAATGAGATTGATGGTAAAATTGCCGGTAAAAAGGAATCGATTGCAGTTCTACCGTTTATTAATATGAGTTCAGATTCGGAAAATGAATATTTTTCGGAGGGCATTACAGAAGAAATACTGAACGCTCTTGCAAGAGTTGACGGATTACTTGTTACCTCAAGAACATCCTCTTTTGCATTTAAAGGTAAAAATTCGGATATACGTGAAATCGGCAGGCAACTTGGTGTTAAGACTGTGCTTGAAGGAAGTGTAAGAAAAATTGGGAACAAGGTCCGGGTTACTGCTCAGTTAATAGATACAAGAAACGGTTATCACCGCTGGTCAGAATCATATGACAGGGATATTGCTGATATATTTGAGATGCAGGATGAAATTGCAAAATCTATCACCAACAAACTTAAAGAATCTTTTTCTCTGACTACCGATAATGTTCAGATGGTGAAAACACCAACTGAAAATATGGAGGCATATAACTTATATCTGAAGGCAAGTTATTACTGGTACCGGTGGACGCCTGCCGATATAAAAAAATCACTTGAGCTCTTGAAGAAGACTATTAAATTAGACCCGGGATTTGCTCTGGCTTATTCATCACTTTCTGCATGTTATGTATATTTAGGTGCGATGGGACAGTTGCCCGCACTGGAAGTTTACCCGCTTGCAAAAAATTATGCCCTGAAAGCAATTAGTCTGGATGATAGTTTACCGGATTGCCATGTTTCTTTAGCTATGGTACACTTTTTTGAATGGCAATGGGATGAGTCATATAAAAGTTTTATGAAAGCTTTAAGCTTAAACCCGAATAGCGCTGAAGCACATTTGTACTACTCATATTATCAGGTAGCAATGGGTAATTTAAAAAAAGCAATCCTTGAAAATGAAAAAGCTTTAGAAATTGATCCTTTAAATGTTCAGATTAATTGTTCACTCGCAGATACTTATTTATTTGCCGGACTTTTTAATGAAGCACTTGAACAGTATAAGAAATCACTGGAATTGGATTCAACTTACAGATCTGCGATATACGGACTTGGCTGGGTTTATTATTACCTGGATGAACTCGAAAAATCATTGCAGCAATTCAAACGGGCTCAAACTTTTATAGGTGATGATTCAAAAGGTCAAACAACTCTTGGATTTATATATGCCCGTTTGGGTATGATGGATGAAGTTGAAAAATGTTTGAATAGATTGGATGAGCGCAATAAAGTCGAAAAAGATGTTTCTTTAACAATGGATTACGCAATTATCTATTCTGGTTTGAAGGATTATGATAAAGCATTTTTCTATCTGGAAAAAGCATTTGAGGAAAAATCAGGAGGATTAGTCTTCCTGAGAACACGTCATTGGAAGGAAGTTCAAGATGACCCGCGATATACTAATATTCTTACAAAAATGAACCTTCCTCTGAATTGATAATTTAATTCTTTACTGGTTGAATTCATTGTTATAATTTTACATATAAAAGTTTAAACCTTTTGAAACCCTATTCTATATTCGTTATCTGCTTACTCATTTCATTTCAATCTGCATCAGGATTCACGAATGATTCTACACTTACACGCATTGTTATCGCCGGAAAGGACTACGATGCAGACTGGTTTAGGAGACTGATTGCCGGAAATCTTTGGCGCGATCTGTGGATTACTCCATTTAAAGCTTCTGTTCTTAATTTAAATGATTATGCTGACGGATTGACACCAACAAAGACCGGTGGAGGGATGCAAACAAAATCGTTGCATTTTACAGGAAATGACGGAAGAAAATATAAATTCAGATCGATTGATAAAGATCCTTCAAGAAGTCTTCCTGTTGATTTAAGGGAAACCTTTATAGCCGAAGAGATGCAGGATCAGGTTCCTGTGCAAAATCCTGTTTCTTCTGTAATTGTAGCTCCACTTATGAATGCAGTGGAAATACTTAATGCTCAACCCGAACTATATATACTGCCTGATGATGAACGACTTGGTCCGTTCAGAGATGAATTTAAAGATATGCTCGGAACAATTGTTGAGAATCCAGATGACTATTATGATGATGAATTAAATTTTGCAGAATCGGATAAAATTGTAAGTACATTCAAACTTTTTGATCGGTTGGAAAATGATAATGATGAAACCGTGGATGCCGCCGAATATTTAAAAGCACGGCTTTTTGATGTACTGATAGGAGACAGAGATAGACATGCCGGTCAATGGAAGTGGGCAGGATATAAAGTGAATGGAAAGAGGTTATGGAAGCCAATTCCTGAAGATCGCGATTTTGCTTTTCCGCTTTATGATGGCTTTGTTCCTTTAATTATGCGATTAGCAATGACATCAATTGTACATTTTGATTATGAAATGCCTTCCATGTTCGATATGACCTGGGAAGGACGACATCTTGACCGAAGACTCCTTGCTTCCCTTACAAAGAAGCAATGGGATTCTGTAGCTGTGTATATGATGACCAATCTGGGCGATGACATAATAGAAAATTCTGTCCGGGAAATGCCATCAGAATTATTTGAAGTAAGAGGAAGGGAAATAATCGAAAAATTAAAAAGCAGAAGGAACCAACTTAAACAAGCGTCTGATGAGTTTTATGAACTTGCTAATATGTATGTTGATATTTACGGAAGTAATAAAAGAGAGTATGTTGAAGTATCCAGGGATAATTCAAATTACACTACCGTTAGTATGTTCAAACTCAAATCTGATTCACCCGATAAAAAAGGCAGATTACTTTTCGAACGAACTTTCGATCATTCAGTTACTAAAGAGATAAGAATTCACTTACTTGGCGGAGACGATGAAATATTTGTAAAAGGTAAAGTTGCAAATGGAATCAGAATAATAGTTGATGGGGGTGATGGTAAAGACTATTTTGTTGATAGTTCCGAAGTTCGGGTAAATCTTCTGAATTTCTTACCCATCAAAACAATAACAGCAAAGACAGAATTTTATGACAGCGGGAAAAAGTCAAAATTTATTATTGGACAATCAACCTACCTAAATACAAAAAAATGGGTTGAACCCGACTCACCAGAACTGAAATATGAACCTGTAACCGAAAATCGCTTCAGGGATTTTTCATTAATAATACCTTTTGATTTAAGTCCTGATTACGGAATTATTATTGGCGGCGGAGGAGCATTTAATTTTTATGATTTTCGTGTTGAACCATATTCGCATAGGTTGAGTTTTACAACATCATACTCAACAAGGACCCGTAGGTTTGAGTTTATAGGTGAAGGAGATTTCTATAAACTTGTTGAAGGAATTAACGTGAATCTTTATGCCCAGTTAACCGGCTTGGAATTAAACAGATTTTACGGATTTGGTAATGAGAACGAATTTAGTGATAGTTTAGAAGATGCTGGTATTTATGACATCGAACAGAGTAAGTTTTACGCCAGATCACTGTTTAGCTTTCCGGTATTTCAAAATACTACTTTTTCGTTGGGATTAGCATTCGAAAGATCTGTACTTAGTGAAGTAGACGGCAGCTTGATAAATGAATTGAAAACAGCAACCGGAACCCATTCTTCCGTTACGTTTTTAAGCAAAATACAATATGATTCAAGAGACGACACTTCATCACCATACAATGGACAAACTCTTGAAGTTTCCGTTGAACAATCACCGTCGTTTTTAAACTTCAATAATAAATTCGGCAAACTTTATTTTGATGGAAGGACATATTTTACCAGCTATTTGGTTTCAAGGGAAACCTTTGCTATGAAACTGGCAGCGCAGTATGTGTGGGGTGATTTCCCAATCCATGAATACGCACTTATAGGAGGTAAATCAACTTTGAGAGGTTTACCAAGAAATATTTTTTTAGGTGATATATCTGTCAGCCTTCAAACCGATATAAGAATTTTAGTAGGTAAATTCAAAATATTTATTCCTGCTGAATTTGGTGTGACAGCTATTAATGATTTTGGAAGAGTATTTTATAAAAATGAAAGTTCAAAAAAATGGCATTCAGCTCATGGAGGCGGTATCTGGTTAAGTGTTCTGGACAGATTTTTCACAGCTGGAATGAATGTGGTCAAATCGGCTATAGACTTAAGATTTTATTTATCAATCGGTCATACATTTTAGAAATCTTATGAGTATTGTAAAAATTTTAAATTATTCTTTACTGTTTATTTTCATTTATATATCACCTCAATTTGCACAGACAAAACAAAACGAGGTACAATTCAATGTAAATAAAAGAGTGATTCTAATTGGAGATGTAGGTGAACCGGCTAAAGATAATAAGGAACCTGTTCTTATTGCACTTGAAAAACACGCCAGGGAGATTAAAGACAGTACGATTATTTTGTTTTTAGGTGATAATATTTATCCTTCGGGGTTAATGCCGGTAACTCATCCTGACCGTACGGAATATGAACGAAGAATTGATGAGCAGATTGAAGTGGTATTAAATTCTCACGCACTCGGTTTTTTTATACCCGGCAACCATGACTGGGGCAAATCTGAACATTATGGTGTCGAACAGATAAGAAGACAATCGGTATATATTAATACTTACGGAAGTGAAAAAATATCTTTTAAACCCGCTGATGGCTGTCCTGGTCCGGAGTATTTTGATTATGGAGATGATTTAAGAATTATATTTCTGGATACTCAATGGTGGTTTAATAATGACAGAATTATTGAACAAAATGATTGTCCAACCGGATCTGAGGATGAAATCGTTGAAGAATTATCATTATTAATTAAAAATTCAGCCGATCGTTTCATAATTATAGCAGCGCATCATCCACTAAATACATTTGGTGAGCATGGAGGTTACTTTCCCCTTAAGATTCATCTATTTCCGCTTACTGAATTAAATCCTTACCTTCTAATTCCATTGCCGATAATTGGATCGATTTATCCACTGTTAAGAAATATGGGGATAAACAGACAGGACATTTCCAATCCCGTTTACAAAAATATGATCAATAAAATTGAACCGTTATTAAATTCAAGAAATGGTATTATTTATGCTTCGGGTCATGAACATTCCCTCCAATTGCTAAGAGGACGCAATGGAAATATATATGTTGTAAGCGGTGCAGGGATTTATGATTTGGTTGCACAAAGAGTTAGTGAGGGAAATGAAACAATTTATTCTGAAGCTGCTCCAGGTTTTTTTATTATTGATTTTTTGGATGATGGCAGAATCAGGTTATCAGCAGTAGAAGTTGTTGACCGGAAAGGTGCAACTGAAATTACTTATGAGATATTTACTAATTAATTTGTATTAAGAGTCTGAATATTTTTTTGGGTAATAAAACTCTAACAGCTTGCAGGAATTGCGGGATAGTGCATTCCAATTTCCGGAAAATTCATACTGTGTTATTCCGCAAGTTGGAATATTAACTATATAACTATCACATAAAAAGTTATGCAGCGACGTTAGTCCGGGATTATGTCCGAAAACAAATAGGGTATTTATATTTTCTTCAACTTTTTTCATCACCTCCAGAATTTCATTATAGGTTGCTTCATATAATTTTTCTTCAATTATTAATTTTGAGGAATTAATATTCAGGCTATCAATAAAAATTAACGCCGTATTCTTAGCACGCACAGCGCTGCTCGATAAAATCAAATCAGGAAATAATTTTTTTTCAAGTATTTTTTTCGCCATAAATGGTGCGTCGCGAATACCCCGGTTATTGAGCGGTCTGTCATGATCTTTTAATCCGGTGTATTTCCAGCTTGATTTGGCATGACGTATAAGAAATAGTTGTTTGGCGCACATATAAACCTCGCTTACTGTGACAATTATCACTGTCTGAATCAGAATAGAAACTTAACTTAACCTGTTGATATAACTCTAAATATATAAAATTATTTATCTATTTAATTAAATTATTAATAAAATTATGTACGAGGAATGAATGTTTCAAACGGATCTGACATTAAAGGTAGAAGAGTTTGTTTTAAAACTATATAAAGATAAAAGTACGATATTTCATTGTTACCACAGTTTAACTCATGCAAAAGAAGTTGTAGAAGTTATAGGACAAATGGTCGATAAAATTGAAACCAGCGAAGACGAAAAAGAAATTTTGATAATTGCCGGCTGGTTTCATGATGTCGGCTATTTTGAAAAGGATAAAGGACACGAAGAAGTAAGTGCCGAGTATGCAGAAAAATTTCTGACCAGAGAAGGATATGCCAGGGAAAAAATTGAAAAAGTAAAACAATGTATTCTTGCTACAAAAGTCCCTACCAATCCGAAGAATATTCTCGAAGAGATAATTTGCGATGCAGACCTTCATCACCTTGGCAAAAAAGATATAGAGGAAAAAAGCGAATTATTCAGACTGGAATTAGAAACAAAAGATATTTGTCACCCTACGGATATTGAGTGGATAGAAAACAATATTAAATTTTTAAAAGAGCATTCATATTACACAGAATATGCAAAACAGGCTTTTGGAATCCAAAAAAACCTGAATCAACAATTGTTTGAAAGAAAACTAAGAAAGCTTAGAAAAAAAGAAGAAAAAGAAAAAATATCAGAGACTAAATTTGAATTCCAGAAAAAGAAACTGGAATCAAGAATTGAAGAAGAAAAACGTTCCGGACGTGGCATAGAAACTATGTTCAGGAACATTATGAGAACACATGTGGAATTCAGCGGTATGGCAGATAATAAAGCAAATATTATGATTACTGTTAATACTTTGCTTCTGACGATAATAATCAGTGTACTTATACGAAAACTTGATACAAATCCTCACCTGTTATTGCCAACAGCACTTATTACAATTGTAAGTCTTACAACTTTAATCTATGCTATACTTGTCACAAGACCGAAAGTTACTTCGGGTATATTTTCTAAGGAAGATATAATCAATAAAAATGCAAATCTTATGTTCTTCGGAAATTTTCATAAAATGGATCTGCAGGAATTTACCTGGGGAATGAAATCCATGATGAACGACAAAGATTATTTATATGATTCTATGATAAAGGATTTTTATTATCTCGGGCAGGTGCTTGGTGAAAAGTATAAACAACTCAGAAGATGTTATACGATTTTTATGTATGGTATGATAATTTCAGTACTTGCCTATGCCATTGCGGTTATAACGAGTCCCGAAGCAACAAATTTAACCCCACTAATTGATTAGATACAGAGGTCCTGAATATTCTTAAATATTCAGGACTTAAATAGTTTATTTTTTAGTCAGGCTGGCATTCTCAAGAACCAGCGGATAAAAATAACCTGAGCCAAAATCCTTGTCTGTTATTAGTGTTCCTGTTACAACAACAACATCACCAACTTTTGCAACGTCATTACTGATAACGGTGAGATCGTGCGTACCCTTTTCACCTGTTCCGTCCTGGATATGAAACCAATTCCTGTTCATAATTCCAAGATTTGCTTTTACTACTTTGCCCTGTACTTTTACCTGATTATTTACCAGTTCATTTTTTTTTGAATAAAGTTCTTCTACACTATATCCGCCATCCGCTTTTTGAATATTTACATTTTCTTTTTGGATTGAGCTTAATTCTTGTTCATGCGGATTCGGCATATTCATAACTGACTTTACGCCGGCATCTTCAACAAATAAAACTGATTCAAATGTTCTGTCTAAAGTTTCACTCTTAAAATTTTTCATTTCCATAAACTGAGAAAAACTAATTTCTTCACCCAGCGTAAAATTTGCTTTCGGAACTGCTATCCAGTACGAATTATTGTTTTCGGTCAATCTTAGATAAGAATAACCGCCGGCGTCAATTTTCTCTTTTATCGTTCCGGTATGTTTCTGTGAAGTCATTTCCTGCGAAATTTCATTTTCAGGGAGATTATTTTCTTCTTTTTCAGCACATGCGGTTAACATCAAACTTGAAAAAACCGCAATCATAAAATATTGTTTCATTCTTTTCCTTTTAATTATGTGTACAAACAAATATAGAAAAAGATTCCCAAGTTTCTTAAGAAGAATTTTTTCCACTTAAGTATAATCGAATTTTGAAATACAACACTGCAAAATCATTATATCCTTTCATGTAATGTGCATTTTTTACTATAATTGCAGCACGTAAATGAATAAGTACAGATGAAAATAATACTATTAATATTTCTGTTAAATATCTCAGGGCTTAGTTTAGCACAGGAATCCTTCTGGAAGAAAATTCAGACTCCTGTAACTGTTAATCTGAATTCGATATTTGCACTGGATAGCAACAATATATGGATCGCTGCAGATAGCGGCAAGATATTGTATACTTCTGATAAAGGTGACAACTGGCAGGTACAAACAACGGAGAATAATTCCAAAGTATATGATGTCTTTTTTCTGGATGAGAATTCCGGATGGGCAATTGAATGGAAATCAGATAATGAACCATTCGGAACATATATATTAAAAACAAGTGATGGTGGAAATAATTGGGAGTCATCTTTTTACAGGCATACAGATGTCTTTTTACATACAATCTATTTTGTTGATTCACTAAATGGATTTTCGGGTGGAAGTAATACGGGTATTGTGTATACACAGAATGGGGGAGAAGACTGGTATCCTGCTACAATCATCGATACTGCAGGAGTTGGTGGATATTTACCAGTTTATAAGTTCAGGTTTTATACTCCTCAATACGGGTATGCAGTAGGTGGAAATATTGACATAATGGGAGTGATATGGAGAACAGATGATTATGGCGAAACCTGGCTGCCTTACGGCGCCGGTCCGGATCCTATATATGATTTTGCATATTTTGATTCACTGAATATTTATACGCTTGCCGGTGACTTCGAGAAGTTTTACGAAATTGCAATTATACGTTCATCAGACGGAGGTTTTTCCTGGAGCTATGAGGAAATTGAACGTTTTAGTGCCATCGAAGGAATTTCATTCAGAACAGAAACCGAAGGATGGACAGCTACCTGGTATGACTCCAATTTACTTATGACCACAGATGCCGGAAATTCATGGGAATACTATCCATTGGCAGATAGTATCCCTACGTTTGATATTGTATTTGTAGATTCGATAACAGGATTCATGATAAGTGATTCCGGGAGAGTGTTAAGATATGTACCTTATGATCCGACAAATATTATAGATCATTCAGAAATTTTTATCAGCGATTTTAATTTATACCAAAATTACCCTAATCCTTTTAACTCTCAGACAAAAATTTCTTACCATATTCGAAATGAATCATTCATTACAATCAGATTATATAATGTTCTTGGTGAGGAAATTAAAATGTACACAGAAGGAATTAAATCTTCTGGTATGCACGCAATTAATATTGATTTAAATAATATTCCTGCCGGAGTATATTTTTATCAGTTGATTGCAGAAAATAACTATGAACTCAACAGCCAAACGAAAAAAATGGTTTTACTTAAGTAACATCATCGATTTGGTTTCCGAGTGGTCGCCTGCTGTAATTCTGTAGAAATACAAACCGCTTGATAGATCATTATGCATTTCTGTGGTATTAAAAATAATTTCATTATAACCACCCGTAAAATATTCATCAGCTAAAGTTAAGATTTCGTTTCCGAGCAAATCATACACTTTAATGGCAACATAACCTGCAGTTGCCATTTGCCAGCTAATTGTAGTGGCAGGATTAAATGGATTGGGATAATTCTGATTAAGTTTAAAATCTAAAACAGTTTCATACTCGTCTTCAACACTAACAGCAGGTACAGTTATTGGTGCGGTCCACACCTGGTAAACACCCGATGAATTATCCATCCATACAGGCCAGAGTTTTCCGTTTGTATAAGTTATATCTATATGATCAGAAATATTTCCGGCACCGATACCACTTACAGCTTCCGGGCGGAAATTATGGTCACTTACCTGATAATCATTCCATATATCACCGCCATCGGTTGAGCGCGATAGAAATACGCCTGAAGAATCACTTGTTGTATTTCTGTCATCAAGATATAAAATATTTATGGCACCGGAGGGATCTATTTTAATAGCCGGGAAAAACTGAATCTTTCCGTTATTCATTGCATCCTGATTTACTCTTATTCCCGAAGTCCAGGTATTACCATTATCCGTGGACTTGAATAAAACAATATCAGGATCATTGCCAGCCGGAGCTAATTCCCGTTGTGAAGTAACTATATATATGTTTCCATTATAAGGGCTACTGGTATTATCAACAGCAATTTTAGGGGTGCTGTTTACTCTTATATTCTGTTTCTGAGCTAGTATTCCTGTGATACCTCTTGTCTGAATCGGGTTTTCCTGAACATCCCAATTTGTTCCGCCATTAGTAGATCTTGCAAATCCAATATTAATTTCATAAGGTGATGGAACTCCGGTTGGAATTACCGCCCAGCAAACGAAGATATCGCCATTATCTTTCAGAGTAATATCCGTTCCGAAGCATCTTACCGGTGGACTATTAATTGGGCCAGGGCTAGTCCAATTTTGACCACTATCATCAGTATACGTCATTTTAACACTATAGGGTGGAGTTAGCATTGTATAAACAGCATAACTCCTTCCATAATAATTACTTGTGGAATATACATCACTTGCAATAGAGTGTTTTTCGAGATCTTCAGAAGAAATGGTTTTTTGGTTGCTCCAGGTAAGTCCGTTATCCGTTGAGTAATGGGAATATAATCCAACAAAAGTTGGCTGCCGTCCTAACCGGTTAAGTAAAAAGATTCCATCTTTGTCAATTGTAATTCCAGGCTCACCGCCGTGAAACTGGATTGGGGAACCGGAGCAAGTGTCACTGCCAAACCAGGTTTCACCGGAATTCGTTGAAACATAAATGCCTTCACTTATAAAAAACGGATTGGTAACAATTGTATATGCTGATGCAAAAAGAATATCAGGATTGTTTGGATGATTTACTATAAAGGTTTCAGATTGACTTACGTTACTGGGATAAATTCTAAAATTATCACCAACGATTATATTGGTTTGTTTCTTTATGTCAAATAATGATTGTGCATTAATTTCAGTAAATGCTAATAAAATAATTGTAATTGAAATCAAATGAATTATTAGTCTGTTCAAATTGCTTCCTGTAAATTTTAATAATTAATTTTTAGATATATTATTTTGATCATGTTAGAAGTATATATAAACTGAATTAAAACGTATATCCAAGATTAACGCTTACAAATACACTTCTGGGTTCACCTGCTTCATAGAATCGCAGTGATGTTGAGTTTATATTAATGAAGCCTACATATTTTAAATCCAGTAAATTATTTACACCGCCTGAAAATCTTAAATTAAATCTGTTAAATTGAAAGTCTAAACCAAATGTTGAATTTAATAGTTGGTATGAATCCGTTTTGTCAGAGTTTTGATCATCTACATACATTCCACTGACACTCTGGTAACTAATTTTTCCGAATCCCGTTATATATCCAGATATATTTCTTTCATATGATAATGATAGTAAAAGGTTATGCTCTGGTATACTGGGCACATTATTTCCTGAAAAGTCTTTTTCTTCAGTTACTATCTGTCCATCCTGAATATCGATAGTTTCTGTAATATAGTTTTCATAATTAAAATCCGAGAATGTATACGATACAGCCGCTCTAAAACCGTTTAGTATTTCTATATTTAATCCTGTCTCTAAGCCCCTCCTGATAGTTTGGGCTGAGTTTCTAAAAAAGACATCGGAAAAGACTTCGAATGGGATTATCTCATCATCAATAATACTGTTGAAGAAAGTTGTTTCAAAAAAGATGGTTCTTAAAAAATTCCGCTCCGGGAAAATTAAATGTCCTTTAAGTCCCAACTCAAAGTTTTTCGATTTTTGAGGTTCGAGATCCGGATTAAGCAGAACGCCCGGATCAGAACTTGTTGGATAATTCGGTAATTCATTACCAGCAGGTGAGTCAAAACTTAATCCGAATGAAGTGTAAAGAGCTACAGATGGAGTAATTTTAAAATTCAATGCCGCCTTAGGTGTTACGGCTTCAAATCGTCTTAATGCATTACGTGATTCAAGAAGCTGATCTTTCTGGTAGAAATAAACATTATCATACCTTCCGCTTAGCATTAATGACATTTTATTCTTTAAAATTTCAAAATTATTTAAAATGTATATACCGCTGTTTCCAATAGTTTCATCAGTAATTCCAATATTCACATCATCTTTTCTACCTCCCACATTTCTGTATTCTTCAATCGGACCGGTTTGATACAAAGTATCACCGCCAACCGCGAATTCGTTTTGCCTGCCGAAAAAAGTTGACTTATTCAAGAACCGTATTGTTGATCCGAGCCCGTACCGGTTCATAATGCGGTAAGTACGTCCGGTTCTTTCGAAGTATTTTATAGTGCCATAAGGAGTAATTTCAATTTCATTATTCAGATTCTTACCGAATTTTGTAAGATACCTGATTGCAATTCTGCCTTTCTTAGTAATTCTTCTAAAATCGAAATCTAATTCACGCTGGGCAGCCTGAAGATGATTTTCCTCAAACTCTTCTTTGGTTAATGATCCCGGCAGTCTGATTAAACCGTTTACGAAATACCCGAGTAACTGGAAGTTAGAATTCTCACCCGGAAATAATTCATATACAGTATTAAAAATATGCCAGTAGTCTTCACTATGCGCTCTGAATCCATTTGAATTATGATAAGTATAAGTGGTTAATAAACCATAATCATCAGTTCTTATACCGGCTTTAACTCCGTTTCGCCTTAAATTATATGCACCAAAATCGTTAAAGTTAAGTGCAAAAGTTCTAGGAAAATTTATATCATTAATAAAGTTAACAACTCCGCCCGGTGCATTTGTATAGAGCGAAGATGAATTTCCTTTTACAATTTCAATGCTGCCGATAGAATTAAAATCAATTGCCTCAATTCTTGTTTGTCCGTCCGGTTCTGATTCAGGGATTCCATCAAGTAATATTCTTACTCCCCGGATTCCCGTGTTGGAACGGCTTCCAAAACCGCGAATAGAAATTCTAACATCATGGTTACCATATCTTGATTGCAGAAAAACTCCGGGTACAAAGTTTAAAACATCACCAATAGAAACTTTTCGCTCATATTTATACTGCATATTACTGATACGGACAACGGAGTAGGGAATATCAATTATTTTTTTCTGTATCCTGGTTCCCGTAACTACTACCTCATCCGTTTCGTAGAATAATGAATCCGCCATTCTTAACAGGTATTCATCATTGGATTTTGTGGTATCAGGTTCCTGTTGTGTAAAAACTGTTGAAAATAAAAATACAAATAGAGAAAGGAGAGTAGGTATAAATTTCATAAGAATTGCCAATAATTTTCTAAATTCATACTACAATATTGCCAAAATTTTGCGATTATTAAAGTCATTTGTACGATTTTGCAACGAACAAACAATGGCTTCACTGCAAGTTATACAGCCATAATAGTATTTAATATATAAGTTATGATTGTTTATCTTTGCGTTCAATTATGTTAAAAATTGGTAAAATAGAAATTGAAAAAGCAATTCTTCTTGCACCAATGGAAGATGTTACCGATATATCTTTCAGGCTGGTTTGCAGGGAGCTAGGCGCTGATCTTGTCTATACTGAGTTCGTAAATTCTGAAGGATTAGTCCGTGCAAATGAACGCACTCATAATAAACTGAAAATTATTGAAGATGAAAGACCTGTTGGAATTCAGATTTACGGCAGCAATATCGACTCAATGGTTGGAGCTGCAAGAATTGCTGAAGCTGAGAATCCGGATTTAATAGATATAAATGCCGGATGTTGGGTAAAGAATGTAGTAGGATGCGGTGCCGGTTCTGCATTATTGAAAGATCTGCCTTACCTTCAAAAGATGGTAAAAGCCGTGGTAGATTCAGTTTCCCTGCCCGTTACAGTTAAAACCAGAATAGGATGGGATAATACCAGTATAAAAATTGTAGAAGCAGCTAAAATGCTTGAAGATGTCGGAATAAAAGCCCTCACTGTTCATTGCAGAACGCGTCAGATGGGGCATAAAGGTGATGCAGACTGGAGCTGGATAAACAAAGTTAAGGAAGCTGTATCTATCCCTGTGATACTTAACGGGAATATACTCAGCGCTTATGATGTCCAACGTGCATTCAATGAGACAAACGCGGATGCAGTGATGATTGCACGAGGAGCAATCGGCAATCCATGGATCTTTAAAGAAGCCAAAGAATTATTAACAACAGGATTAGTATCAGAAGAAATCAGTGATGAAATAAAAATTAAAACCTGTCTGCGACATCTTGAACTGGCAATTGGTATAAAGGGTGAAAGACGTGCAGTAATTGAGCACAGAAAATTTTATTCCGGTTATTTAAAAGGAATGCACCGTGCTTCCAAAATAAGAATGGAATTAATGCTCCATAGTGATTATGAATCAATTAAAAATGCACTATTAAGTTATTTGGAGGAATTAAAAAAGGTTTCTCCGGTCTTCCACAATCCATTCAGGCTTCAGACTGATTATCAGTCATAAAATGCTATTGAAAAAATTCTTTTCACATAAAACTGCAAGAATAATATCAACAATATTTGTTCCTCCATCATTTACAATTCTGATATTTACATTCCTGGCATTTCATTTAGAAACTGAAACAACAAAGATAATTGTTACATTGTCAGTTGCTTATTCATTAGGATTTGCGGCACCCATAATTCTGTATTTCATCCTCAGAAATAAAAAATTACTGATCGATAGTGACGCATCAATAAAAGAAGAACGTACGTTACCATTTTCAATTGCTGTTTTATTTTATGTGATTGGATTGATAATCCTCATTTACTTTCAGATTAACATAATTTCAATCGCTTTCTGGTTTTGTTATATTTCCAACACAATAATTACAATTTTCATAAATAAATACTGGAAGATAAGCGCGCATGCAATGGGAGCCGCTGGTACATTTGCAGCATTAATATTTGTCTTAGGATTTCCTGCTTTATATTTTTTAATTATTGTGTTAATTATCGGATGGGCCCGAATTAAACTTAAATGTCACTCATTTGCGCAAGTTACAGCCGGAACTGTTTTAGCTTTTGTTTCAACTTATTTGCAAATTTATTTTATCGTAAAATATTTTTAACTCTTTACTGAATGCTTTTAATCAGTTAAGCAGATTGGTGTTACTAAGTACAACATAAATATTATTAAATCAATTTTAAGTTTTTATATGGTTAAGAAAGAAATCAAAAATAATACACTTCTCATTTCATTGAACAGACCTGAAAAGCGAAATTCACTTCATCCTGATATAGTAACAGAGTTAAAAACTTCTCTTATAAATTCCGAAAATGATAATGAGATACGATCCATAATTATTACCGGAGAAGGAAGTTCATTCTGTGCCGGTGCAGATTTAGCATACCTGGAAATGTTAAGCGACTATTCTTCAATTGAAAATGAAAAAGATTCAATGTCCCTTGCAGAATTATTTTTGCAGATTTACAGGTTCCCTAAACCGATTATAGCAGCAGTAAATGGACCTGCTATAGCAGGCGGCTGCGGACTTGCCAGTGTTTGTGACATAGTGGTTGCACATCCTGAATTATCAAAGTTCGGTTATAGTGAAGTTAAAATAGGATTCATTCCGGCGATTGTTTCAATCTTCTTATTAAAAAGGATTGGTGAAAGTCATACCAGGAATATGCTTATAACCGGTGAAACAATTTCAGGTAAACGTGCATATGAAATCGGGTTTGTAAATTACTTATCTGAAAATGTTCTGGCAGAATCGTTTAACATTGCAGAAAGAATAAATAAGAATTCTGCTTCAAGCATTATAGCAACTAAAAAAATGATAGAAGTTATTTCAGAGATTGATTTGAATACTGCTATTGAGTTTTGTATAAATCTAAATGTAATAAGCAGAACAACTGAAGATTTTAAGGCCGGACTTCAAAAATTCTTAACTAAGGATTAAGCACAATGAGTGATGAATTAAAAAAGTATATCAGAAGTATTAAAGATTTTCCTAAACCCGGAATAATGTTCAGGGATATAACTACATTATTAAAAGATAACATTGCACTAAGGGAGACCTTACAGCAGCTTTATAGTATTTCTAAAGATGTTGAAATAACAAAAGTAGTGGGTATAGAATCAAGAGGATTTATAATGGGTGCAATGCTTGCTGAAAAACTTGGATGTGGATTTGTACCTGTGAGGAAACCGAATAAACTTCCGGCAGCTAAAATTTCTGAAACATATTATTTAGAGTATGGTGAGGATAAAATTGAAATTCATAAAGATGCAATTGAACCGGGTGATAAAGTGTTATTACATGACGACCTGCTTGCAACCGGCGGTACAATGGAAGCTGCTTGTAAATTGATTGAAAAACTTGGCGGGGAAGTGGTTCAGATCAACTTTTTAATTGAATTGTCGTTCCTCAGCGGCAGAGAAAAATTAAAAAAATATGATGTTCATTCTTTAATGGTTTATGAAGACGAGAATTAGACGAGAGTTAACTTTGTTCAATAGTTCTCTGTTCCCAGTTTTTAGGAGCAATTACAACCACAAACTCACCTTTTATAATTTTTACATTTAAGGATTCAAATAATTCGGAAGGGAATCCTCGCCAGCACTCTTCAAATTTTTTTGTCAGTTCACGGCAAACAACTACATATCTTTCCGGCATATATTTAGTTAATTCTTCAATCAGTTTTTCTATCCTGTAAACCGACTCATACAATACAATAGTTCTTTCCTCTTCAGAAAGCTGAGATAACTTTTTTTGCCTGCCTTTTTTCTGCGGCAGAAATCCCTCAAATATAAAGGCATCTGTTGGAAGTCCGCTTATTGACAATGCAGAAACAATTGCGGAAGGACCCGGAATAGAAATAACTTCAATTGCATTCCTTAATGCTTCAGAAATTAATCTGTTTCCAGGGTCTGATATAGTCGGAGTGCCGGAGTCTGATACAAGTGCGGCTGTTTCACCATTTAGAATTCTCTTCACAACAACATTTAATTTATTCGATTCATTAAACGCATTAAGTGATAACAATTCTTTTTTTATTTCAAAATGCGTCAACAGGTTACCTGTTACACGCGTGTCCTCACAGGCGATAAAATCAACTTCTTTTAAAGTTTCTACTGCACGGAAAGTAATATCTGCTAAATTTCCAATTGGTGTGCTGACTATGTAAAGTTTATTCTTCAATTTAACGAATTTAAAACGATAACGGCTCCATTGCGGAGCCGCCTCGTGCAAGTAGTTATAAATTAATTATTTATTGGACACCATTAAGTTGAGAACTTTTTTGATAATATTCAAGCCCTCATCAATTTCATTGATAGTTATATTCAACGGCGGGCGAAAACGGATTGACCGGCTGCCGCAACCAAGTATTATTAGTTTTTCTTTATACGCAAGGTTTCTGAAATCATCTCTTAATTTCTGACTTGGCAAATCGAAGGAACACATTAAACCTAATCCTCTTGTATTACTCATTATTCTCGGGAATTCATTGCTTAATTCTTCAATACGTGATTTCAAATGTGCACCAACAACGGCTGCATTTTCAACTAAATTTTCATTTTGAATAACTTCCATAAAGAATTTAGATCTTACCATATCCGTTAAATTAGCACCCCAGGTGGAGTTAATTCTGCTTGAAACCTTAAAACAGTTATCGGGTATATCATCAATCCGGTCTGAAACCATAATTCCGCAAACCTGAGCTTTCTTGCCGAAGGCAATTATATCCGGTTTAACATAATGTTCTGAAGCCCAGAATTTTCCGGTAATTCCAAATCCGGTTTGCACTTCATCAAACATTAATAGTATTTCATTATCATCGGCAATTTGTCTTAAAGCCTGAAAAAATTCTTTCCTGAAGAATGAATCACCACCTTCAGCCTGGATTGGTTCAATGATAATTACAGCAATATCATCAGGATTATTTTTTATTGCAATATTTATTTCGTTGATAGCCTGGGTTTCAAATTTTTTTACTTCTTCAAGATGATTTTCCAGCGGGAACTGTATTTTTGGATTTGTTATTCTGGGCCAATCAAATTTAGGGAAATACTGAACTTTGACAGGGTCCGTATTTGTAAGCGACATTGTATATCCGCTTCTTCCGTGAAATGCTTCTTTAAAGTGAATTACCTGATGACCTTTTTCCTCTTTTATACCTTTTTGAAAATTCTTTCTTACTTTCCAGTCGAATGCAACTTTCAAACCATTTTCAACCGCAAGAGCACCGCCGGAAATAAAGAACAGGTGTTTCATATAATCAGGTTTTGCAATCCTGGCAAAAGTCTCAACGAAATCAGCCATATAGGTTGTATAAATGTCTGAATTTGAAGGATTGTTGACTGCAGCTTTACCAAGAATTGATTTTACTTCCTCAGAATCGATGGAAGGATGATTTAAGCCGATTGGAGATGAAGCAAAGAAAGTAAAGAAATCAAAGTATTCATCACCGGTAATTTCATCAACAATTTTTACTCCACGACTTTTGTCTAAATCGAGGACTATATCAAAACCATCGGCAAGCATATATTTCTTTAAAGTGCTGTGCACATTTTTAGCGTCTGTATTTAAATAATCTGAAAGAAGTTCATTTACAAAATTATTTTCTGTGTTGTTCATATTAACCTCTGAATTGGAAGTTGGAAAATCAAAACTAAATTAGCTTAATCCCGGTAAACAGGAATTAGAATTTTTTTATAAGATTTGAGAATTGATCCTGGGCAGGGAATTAGAATACGTTTTCAAAGCTGGATATAAAATAACTTCGGAGAACTTTAAGTCCTTTTACCAAACCTGTTATTTTGGATGTTACTGTTTTCATAGTGTTTGTTATTTACTGTATTAAAATTAAGAAATGGGAGTTCAATAATCAAACTTAAAACATAGTAAAGGACGATATGGTTAAAAAAAATGACATCCCTAATTAAAGGGATGTCATCAATAACTAAGCTAAAAAAGCTTGTTTTATTTGAGGTACATCATCTTCTTAACGGCTGAGAAATCTTTTCCTCCGTCAACAGATTTTGCCTGAATTGAATATATGTAAACTCCTGATGCAAGATTATTTGCATTAAGAACCACTTCGTGGTATCCAACACCCTGAACAGTATTTACAAGTTCACTTACAACTTCGCCGAGAATGTTATAGATAAGAATCTTAACATTGCTGTCAAATGGAAGAGCATACTTAATAACCGTGCTCGGGTTGAATGGATTAGGATAGTTCTGATACAAACTGTAATCCTGCGGAGTAAAATCTACATCTACTTCAATAGAATTGGAGTAAGCAAATGTACCATCGAAATCGATTTGTTTCAAACGATATGAAGCTGCGCCTGTAAAGGAAACATATTCATACTTATCGTTGAAAGAATAATTATTCAGTTCAGTAGAGGTTCCTTTACCTTCAACGAATCCGATTTTCTCCCAGCCTTGATCAAGCTTACGCTGAACTTCAAATCCGCTATTATTTATTTCCGTAGCGGTGCTCCAGGTAAGTGATACTGCATTTCCGGAAACTGCACCAGCAAAACTGGTAAGTTCAACCGGAAGTGGAACATCACCTTCATCTGCGCCTCTGTATGGAAAATCAATATGTCTTGTCTGACCGTCGATATCAGTAGTTATTCCAACTATCGGATAACCAATAAGATCAAGATCACCAACAGAATTTCCAGCTACGTGAAGATCAGTAAGTGAAACAAATTCAGTTGTTTTGAATATAGTATTTTGTTCGTGCGGTGTAGCTGCAGTCCTATAACCTGTAATATCATTATATAGGAATCCAGCCCATCCTGAACTGAATGATCTGGCTGTATCACCTTCAGCAAACCATACGTTGAAGTTAATATCCAGTGTTCCCACAAGATTAGTAGGACCTGCAAAGAAGTTTGTATGGAAACCGCCTTCAATACCGCCGGTTCTTTCATTCAAACCTATATTATTTTTAGCATTAAATATTGCAGGATCACCTGTACTGGATTTTACCAAACCTGCAGTCAGGATTGTACCTGCGCTTCCACCTGTATGCACGCCACCAAATCTGAATGTGTTATAATAAGCGTTAACGGTGTATTCAGTACTACCGGATAATTGTACGGCATAAATTGATGATTTAGTGCCGTTATCCTGAGTAAATGAGAAGAAGTTGTTTATAAGGTTAAATGTTGAACCTGTACCCGGGGTTCCGGTTATTCCTCTCAATGTTCCTGTGCCGGTATGCTGTAAATCATAAAAGTGATTTCCAATAATATTGGTAACACCTTGAGTAGCACTTGCACCGACACTTATACCCGTACCAGAACTGGCATAACCAACAGTATGGAAAAGTATATTACCTTCAACAGTTGTATTTGAAGCATTGGAACTAAACCAGATACCTGCAAATGCAAAATCGGTTAAGGTATTTCCCATTATAATATTGTCAGTATTTGGATTTGCTGCAGTTCCTGCAAAACCAATTCCTGTTCTACCGCCTGATATGTAGTTATATTCAATTGTATTGAATGAATTACCTAACGGATTAACCGGGGAAGTAGGAATATCGATTGCTCTTGGTCCTGCAGTACCCTGAGAACTGTTTATAATTTCAGTATACCGAATTGTGTTAAATGTTGATCCTCCTCCAAGTCGGATTGTATGTGATCCGCCAACAGTTGATAAATTTTCTACTGTTAAAGCGATATCTTCACCCACTCCGCCCGATCTTCCATCTATTGTGAAGTAGGAAGCACCAACAAAATCAAATATAGGCATATTTAAAGAGCCGGAAACAGTTGAAGTTACGCCCACATTGGGTCGTAATGTAATAGTATTTGTTGAACTTACACCAGCTATTTCACCAATAACAATCGGGAATGTTTCTGATGGATAAGTTGCATCTACAAGTAGGAAATTAACAGCTCCACCTACACCTTTAAGAGTAGCATCTGCAATTGCTTCAGTAATTGTTGCATAAACACCTCTGCTCTCAAGATTATTTGCTGCTTTTTGTTCTGCAGTAAATTCATAGTAAAGTGAGCCGTCGTATTCAACACCATTTAGTATTGGAACGTAATAATCCTGCTCAACCGTTCTTGTTACAGTTACAGGCATCAGATCAGCAACATCGGCTGGTTCCTGCAAAGTAACTGTGCCTTTCATGGTTTCTTCATAAATTCCAACTTGTTCCTCTTTAACAGGATCAATAATCGTTTCTTCTACCTGGATGGTTCTTACTCTTTTTTCAAAAGTAATATCTTTTCCTGATAACGATCTGAATAAAGAAAGACCAACTGTATAATCACCTGCCAATGGTGCCACAACACCCTCTTCATATGCACCAATAGTTGGGGTTGTTATATCTCTCAATACTCCTAACACATCGGTAGTAATTCCTACAACCGGAACACCAGCACCAATCAGCGGAGAACCTAATTGCGGTCTTAAATCAGAATTAGATGAATATAATGGATCCGCACTTATAGAGTTTGCATCCATCGTTGTAGCTGTCTGCCAGTCTACTAAAGTAAGTACATCTGTTGCTCCCCATCTTCCTAAAATACCACCGGTACCGCTTGTATAATAATCATTGTTGTTCAAATCGAACAATGTTGCTGTAGAATTAGTAAACTGAACAGCATAGTGAATACCTGTTCCGGAGGAATTAGACCTGGAGTTATAGAATGAATTGTTTTTCACTATGAAATTAGCAGCAGCATCACGTTTATTAACAGCACCGGTAGTTCCGGCAGTTACATCTGTTCCGCCGATAAGCACCGTGTTATAATAAATCTCAATTGAATTTGCAGAATATCCAAAATAATCTATTCCACGGATTGTTCCCGCAGTCAGATTAGCATCTGCCGAAATAGCTATAACATTATTTACTACTCTGACAGTCATATCAACACCGGATGAACCAATGTAGTAAATACCAGCTACTGTAGGTGATGAGGTTGAACTCTGCAAGTTTGTAATGATATTGCCTTCAATGATATTGTCAGGACCCCTTCCCTGATAAATACCATAAATAGTTGTTTTGGATGAAGGCATGGTTTGATAAATTGCGTTGTAAAGTGCCTGGTTGTTCATCACTCCAACACCGCCCTGTAATGTAATACCGCGATCGGCAAAGTCAACAAATTCACAATTAGAAATTGTGTTGTTGCTGCTTGTTGTAGTTGAAAACATATAGACACCAATGCCGTAAGCGCTGGCTCCATCTATAGGTCTGAACAAACAGTTATCGATCAGGTTATTATTACTTCCGTCACCGGCTGCAAGAATAAGTGATCCTGATCCTGTACTTGTATTCTGGCTTTCAATAATACAATTCTTTACAACATTATTACTTCCATCACTATAGAAGTGAACTGCAGGCGAGGTTGCTGTGCCGCCGACAGAAATTGTCAGGTCACGTGTAGTTCCGCCAACTGTATTGGATCCGTCAATAATGTAATAATATCCGCTTGTATTGAATCTGATGGTTGCAGCAGCCTGCGTGGAATCACCAGGTATTGTTGCCTGAATACCGGTTGCTGGTTTGATAGTGACAGTGTTAGTCGGACTTGCGCCAACAACAGAAGTCAGATCAATCGGGTAGGTTTCATTCGGATAATCTGTATCTACCAGCGAGAATGTAACCGGACCATCAACGCCTCTAAGCAGTAAGTCATTCACTGCTGCTGTAAGAGTCGGATAAACACCTCTTGATTCAGGAGAAAGGAAAAAGTTAGTATCAAATGGTTTTCCGTTTTCCATCATTACTTTATAAGTTTCAGTTACAGTTACATATTCCGGGGAATTATTAAGATTTACAACACCGCTCTTTTCATCCGCCGGTGCATTAACATCTGAATAACCATCAATACCATTCAAGTCCCTTGTTACGGTTCTTGTTCTGGTTTCAAAATAAATTTCCTTACCTGTTAATTGATTAAACAAACTCAATCCGACGGTAAATGTACCACTTAAAGGTATATCAACAATCTGGTAAAAATTTGGAGCAGGTGGAGGTACAGTTCCAGGAGGATTTGCTCCTGAACCGCCTGCAGGATTAGTACCAGCATTACCAGGAACGTCCTGGGCAGCCACATAATACTCAATTACATCACCTATTGCCACGCCACCAAGATTAGTGTAAGCAATTGTAAATGTATAATCATCGCCGACTACTACAGGGTTATCATCAAATACATAATTCAAATCAGTACTTTTTTTAATATATAATCGAGGGGCATTTGATCCTGCTGCGACACCGCCTGCATCAGTGATTGTAGCTGTTAAACTGACTGATGTTGTATTAGCAGTATTTGATAAGAAATCATATACTATTAAGGGCGCAGTTAAGTCCGCACCAATACCATTAAATTCATCCGCACCAATATCCGGGAATACCGCATCACGTGTATCTCCATCATAATCTGTTGTAACTGCGATAGGTGCAGTGATCGGCGTTCCGGCACTTTCCAACTGAGTCGGAGTTGTAGTGCTGATATGCAGATCATATGGTGTAGTAGTGTTATTTATAAAAGGTGGATTTCCTGAAACCGAGGCTGATTCTCTCGGACCAACTAATAGTTGTAATTCTCCAATTGTTTGAGCTGAATTCGTTCCATCATAAAAAAGGAGATTAGCTGCACCCGGGGAGCCGCCATAAAAATTATTATTGTTCGATAATTCAGAATAATTATCAAGACTTGTAGCGGAACTTCTCCGGAAAGCAGTAGTTACACCTGATCCGTTAGCGGTTGAGCTATTAACAATATTATTATTCCGCATATCAAGAGTGGATGATGTTGCCGTTGCACTATAGATATGGAAAATTCCGGAACTTCCAAAATTTACTCCTGTTGAAGTAGCATTAAGGAATATGGTATTATAATAAGCATTCCTTGTAGCATTCGTAGTTGCACTGGAAAATCCAATACCACGTACAGCGTCATCGGTTTCAGCAGTGGGTGCTTTTAGATCCGAAATAAAATTGTTATAAACATAAACATCTGTTCCCGTACTTACCTGGATACCGGTGGTATAAGGTGAAGCAGTTCCGGTAGTTGTTGAAGTGAGGTCATAAATATCATTGCTATATATGTGAGCTAATACACCTGTAGCACTGAAAATTCCCATAACATTTCCACCACCTGTATTAGCATATATCTCATTTCCATATATCATTTTCGTAGATGTTGAAACTTCATTTGAATACAGGCAATACAAAAGACCGGTGGTATTATTTGTATTTCCGTGAATCAGATTGTCGTATATATTTGAAAATCCGTCTACACCTGTACTTAAATTATACAGCGGATACATAGATCCCGATGTACCATCTTTAACATTATTTCTTACTGTATTTCCGAATATGTTTACATTAAATGCAGAAGCAGAATTGTACAAACCATACATTGCTCCCGAAGTAGCTGTAGGATATGTGCAATTTTCAACAATGTTATCATAAATGTTTACGGTATTATCTGTACCTGTTGAACCCATTGAATTGCTTAATCCATACATAGAGCTTGTTGTTGCTCCGCTTTCAACAGTTATAGTGTTTCCATATACATCCAAATTAGAATTTGTACCTGTTGAATTGAAGATACCATAAAGTGTAGTTGTTGTACCGGCACCACCGTTAATAGTATTATTAGCTATTTTTAAGTTATTCTGATAAATGGAATACATAGCATAAGCAGTTGAGGTTCCACCACCAAAATTCGTAATTGTATTTCCCCCGTCAACACCTATCTCAATATTCTGATCATACAAATCATATGGGGAGGCTGCTGCGTCTCCGCGTACCTGTATACCTACATATACATTTGAAATAGTATTATTGTATATCTTAATATCTTCACTTCTTCCACCAATCGAAGTGACTGTTACTGCAGAGGAACCGGATAAATTCGATACATAAATACCATAAGAATATCTTGTAGTCTGATTAAGTGAAATATTGCAGTTCCTGATAGTTACGTTCTTACTAGCATCGTCTCCGGATACTTTTTTCAGAAAGTAACCAACCTCCATCAATTGAGCATCAACTGCTAAAATATTTTCTTGCAGATCGATACCATCAAATGTTATATAATCTCCGCCCTCAATAACAATTATTCCATCACCGTTTGCGGTAAGGGAGGTTGATGTTGCAACTGTACCTAACGCGGAAGCTGTGATAAGAGGATTATTTCCCACACCGGATTTTTGAAAAATTATTTCATTACCAAGTGTACCTGTTGCAGAAATATATCCTGCAGAATCAGTTGTAAAAGTTTCTGTATGTCCGGCTGCTACATCAAATGTAACACCGCCGATACCGACACCTTGTGTATTAAGATCAGCAATTGCAGCCTGAATTGTTGCATAATCACCAGGGATAGTTTTTGTTCCTATTAACTGAGCTGATGACAGTGAAAAAAATCCACCGATAATAACCAGCATCGCAATGTTGAACAAAAGATTATTTAATCGAAAAGAAAAGCTCATATATGGACCTCTGCTAAGATTGTTTATAAATTTGAAATTAATTGATGGATTAAACCTGATAAACCGAAGAAATGCTTTGTTTGAAGGTAAGTGAAACAATTAATACTTGATGGCATAATAACCTTAAGCTAAAGTTTGGAAAAGGTTTACATAGCAGATTTTACATTAAAAAGTAAAATACTTTTTCAAATTACTATTTACCCTTCATATTGTCAATAAAATTTATGAAAATCGTGTTATTAAATTTGTTGTTCATAGTATACAAATGTAAAATCCGAAACATATTGAAGGGTTATATCAGTAATTGTGTTGCTTTTTTAATAATAAATGGTTACACTTACCGTAACAAATTAAATAAATTATGTCAGCATCCACAAAATTATCTACTGCAGTAAAGGCATTAAGCTATCTTGCCGCTGTCTCACCGGAACCAAAGAACAGTTCTGATATTTCAATTTCAACGGGGATTAATGCTTCCAAACTAAGAAAGTTACTTTCATACCTTGTAAAAAGCGGAATTGTTGAAAGTGAAAAAGGAACTAACGGTGGTTTTACTCTAAAGAAAAAACCTAAAGATATTCATCTTCAGGAAGTTTACTGTGCTATTGAAGATCGAAAGGCATTCCATCTTGATGTTAATAATTCGAAGGGGAGCGAACTGAATAAAAATCAGAAAATGAATATCTTCTTTATAGATCTCTTTGCAGACATTCAGGTAACAATTGAAAACGAAATGAAAAACATTACACTAAAATCTATTATAGATAAAATAAATTCAAAATAAAGAAATGAGGAGAAAATGGAATTCTTAAAAAAGCTTGGTATAAAAGATAAAAATTTCGGAGCATCAACAGGAACAAAATGGATGGAAACAACTGATCAGGGAGAATTGAAAATTTATTCTCCTGCAACAGGTGAATTCATTGCTTCTGTCTATCAGGCTTCTGAATCTGATTATGAAAAAGTAGTGCAAAGTGCTCGAGAAGCATTTTTAGAATGGAGAATGATTCCAGCTCCTAAACGGGGGGAAGTGGTTCGGCAAATTGGTAACCGCCTGAGAGAGTTTAAGCATGAATTGGGAACTTTGGTATCCTTTGAAATGGGGAAAAGTTTGCAGGAAGGTATGGGTGAAGTTCAGGAGATGATTGATATTTGTGATTTTGCTGTAGGACAATCCCGTCAATTGTATGGATTCACTATGCAGTCAGAAAGACCGCAGCATAGAATGTACGACCAGTACCATCCGCTTGGAGTTGTATGCACAATTTCAGCATTTAATTTTCCGGTAGCTGTATGGTCCTGGAATGCAATGATAGCGGCGGTATGCGGTGATACAAATATCTGGAAACCATCATCAAAAGTTCCACTGTCAGCAATTGCCTGTCAGAATATTATTCAGCAGGTATTAGTTGATAATAACGTTCCTGAAGGAGTATTTACATTAATTATAGGTAGAGGGGCAACGATTGGTGAACAAATATTAAATGATTCAAGAGTTCCGCTGATATCCGTAACAGGTTCAACAAGAGTCGGAAGACATGCTGGTGAAGTAATTGCAAAAAGATTCGGAAGAGCTATTCTTGAATTGGGTGGAAATAATGCAATAATATTAACACCGGACACAGATCTGAAAATTGCAATACCTGCCGTTGTATTCGGTGCGGTTGGTACTGCAGGTCAGCGATGCACAAGCACAAGAAGATTGATTATACATGATTCAATTTACGATAAAGTAAAAGATGCATTATTAAAAGCTTACAAATCCCTTAAGATTGGCAATCCGCTTGATCAGTCAAATCATGTGGGTCCACTGATTGATAAAAACGCCGTTAATGATTTTACCACTGCATTAGAACGAGTTAAAAAAGAAGGCGGGAAAATAATTTATGGCGGAGAAATGCTGGAAGGAGCAGAATACAAATCCGGTTCCTATGTAGTTCCTGCTTTAGTGGAAGCAGAAAATCATTATGAAATTGTCCAGGAAGAAACCTTCGCACCTATTTTGTACCTGATTAAATATTCCGGTGATGTAAAAAATGCAATTGTATTGCAAAACGGAGTTGTTCAGGGATTATCTTCGTCAATATTTACAAATAACATGCGTGAGGCTGAAATTTTCTTATCGCCGGAAGGATCTGATTGCGGAATAGCAAATGTTAACATTGGAACGTCTGGTGCTGAAATAGGCGGAGCTTTTGGAGGTGAGAAAGAAACCGGCGGGGGAAGAGAATCAGGTTCCGATGCATGGAAGTCATATATGAGAAGACAGACAAACACAATAAACTACGGAACTGCACTGCCATTAGCCCAGGGTATTAAATTTGACTTATAATATCCTTAGACTATTCTAAAAACCTTTAAGAGCAGGAATCCAATACCTGCTCTTTTTTTTGTCCTCCCTCAAATTCATTCATTTTGACATGCAGCATGTAAAAAAATCCATAATAATTACCCGTTTAAGCATAATGTTATATGAATTTATTAAAAAAGTATTGGCTTAATATTTGGACGAATGGCATAAAATGAAAAATACAATGCTTGAAATAGATGTAAGAAAATTAACCTCATGCGGTTCCGATTGGGAAACCAACATGTATGTTTTGCTGAATAAAATTAAAGAGTGGCAGATTCAACTTGCAGCCAATAATGTCTATCAGGTACTTAAAGAAGCAGAACTTGTTAAAGACAAACTTGATGATCTTTTAATTGAAAATATTGGATCGAAGAAATGGCTCGAAAAGGAAGTAAGGGGAATCCTGATTGATGACCGGATCATGGTGCAGGAAAAAGCAAAACATCTGAGTACTGAGTTGGATAGATTAATTCATTATGTTGAATGGGCTATTGAAAGTGTTGAATATATTATCAGAGAAGCCAGAATAATTTTTGATTTCGTAAAAGATGAAATTTCAATCCGCAAGCTGAATTGTAATGACAAGTACCGGGGGAAAGGATACTTTGTGATTCACGACAATAAAAAGGAAGTCGCTAAAATTTATTTGTATGAAATGATCTTCAACTGGACCGACGAACATCCAACAGAAAGCATCGAATTTACATTGCTGCGTTCAATACCCGAATTGCTTTTAGATTGTTCTCTTGAAGAATTAATGGAAAGGTTTATCAATTACTCACAGAAAATGTACAAACCGGTAGTTTACATTTGTAATACCGATCTCGATTTTCCGTTTAATGAAACAATGCTTCCTGCACTTCAGGAAAAATTAATGAAAGTAGTGACAGGATAGATCATCCTGCTTTCCTGGCAATCAAATCTCCCAGTATATTAGCTGATTCTCTCAGAAGAAAATCTATTTCATTTATATCATTTGAAACCGCTTCACCTTTTTCAAGAAGTTTCAATCCTTTAGCTTTACGCAGCTCGTTTTCACGTTCAAACTTTTTGTTTTCAATTTCCTGGTTTTCCTTCATCCTTTCGGATAGATTCAATGAAAAAGTTGTTCGTTTTCTGTTTTCACGGAATTCCCTGATTTCATCAATCAACTGCTGATATTCAATATTATCCTTCATTCTTTCGTTATGATTCTTTAATAGCACCGGAAGAATATTCGAAAGATTATCATATAAACTAAATTCCGTTGGTTCTATCTTATCCCACGGTAGTGCATTTGGCTCAGAGCTTTCACCAAATTCATTCGCTTCAATAAAACTTGGAAACTCTATATCAGGAACAACACCAAGATTCTGTACACTGCCGCCATTTATCCGATAGTATTTTGCAATAGTAAGTTTAACCTGTCCCAGTTCATTTCGTTGTCCCGAAGCCAATCTGTTTAAGTCGATCAGGTTCTGAACAGTTCCTTTTCCAAAGGTTTGTTCACCAAGAATTAAACCTCTTCCATAATCCTGAATGGCTCCGGAAAAAATTTCAGAAGCGGACGCACTGAAACGGTTTACTATAACAGCTAAAGGACCATCATATACAATAGTCGGATCAGGATCATCACCAATATCAATTGAACCATCTGAATTTTTAACTTGTACAACCGGTCCTTCTTCAATGAATAAACCGGTTAATTCAATTGCCTCGCTTAACGATCCGCCGCCATTATTTCTGAGATCAATAATTATCCCGTCAACTTTTTCAGTCATAAGAGTATCAAGAATTTTTTTAACATCACGAGTAGTACTTTTATAATCCCGTTCACCTTTTCGCTGACCATCGAAGTCTATATAAAAAGAGGGAATAGTAATTATCCCTATCTTTCTGGGATTACCGTTTTCTTCAATTTCAATAATTTTATGCTGAGCCGCCTGGTCCTCAATTTTTACTTTATCCCTTACCAGTGAAATTTCTTTGATACGGACATTTACTTCAGATTTTGCAGGAATGATCTGTAATCTTACTTTTGTACCTTTCGCACCTCTTATTAATTTAACTGCTTCCGTAATCCGCCATCCTATAATGTCAACAAATTCACCTTCATCTCCCTGTGCAACACCAATTATTTTATCATCGACGTTTAATAATTTACTTTTTGCAGCAGGTCCGCCGGGAATAACCTCAACAACCTTTGTGTAGTCATCCTCGGTTTGAAGCCGGGCACCTATTCCTTCGAGTGAAAGACTCATATCAATTTTAAAATTATCTGATGTAACCGGTGACAGATAATTTGTATGAGGTTCGATAGATTGTGTAAATGCATTCATTGCAAGCTGAAAAACATCTTCGGAGTTGTACTGGTTTAAGAATTTGGCATAGTTACTATACCTTTTTTGCAAAGTGCCTGAAATAAACTCCCAATCTTTTTCATTAAGCTTATAGGTTATCGCATCATTTTTAATTCTTTTAATCCACCTGTCATTTAATTCTCCAAGGTCTTCTGCCCATGAAATGCTGTCTCTGTTAAAAATAAAAACTTCGTCAGTAGAAAAATCAAATTCATTCTCAAACAGAATTTTTATGTATTTTTCTCTTTCATTAACACGTTTTACATACAGGTTAAACACATCATAAAAGAAGGAAAGATCACCATCGAGGAGGAGGTCATCAATTTTTTCTTGAAAGATTTCAAATTGGTTGATATCTGATTTAAGAAAATAGGATTTTCCCGGATCCAGTGAATTAACATACCTGTCAAAAATTATTTTTGATAACGAGTCATTCAAATCAAATTTTTTAAAATGATATCGCGAAAGAATTGTTGTGATAAGCTGATTTTCGAAGTTATAATGATTTTTAGGTTCAATAACTTTTGTACTATCATATACAACATTATCATCCGGAATTATGATAGTTGATTTTGCAGTAAAAATATAGACCGAAGCCATTAGAAGTATTGTTAATAGGGAATATTTCATTGCCTGACCAATCTTTGTGTTCATTAAATAATTCAAATTAGTAATTAAATAATACGCTATTTCTAATTAGAGGAAAACTCCAAATTTGATTCCGTTTACTACAATCGGACCGCTTATAGAATGGAATTAATTGAAGTTTTAAAGGGTTGATGCAAATTGGAAGACTTCTTCTGCATGATCTTCAACATTAACATCACGTATAATTTTAGCTACCATTCCGTTTTTATCAATAATAAATGTAATTCTGCTCGCAACGCCGAAATCATTCAGCACACCATAGGCTCTGCTGACTTCTTTACTTTCATCGGAAAGAAGAGGAAAGTTTAGATTGTGATCCTCAATAAACTCAGCAATTGATTCTTTAGAATCAACACTGATACCAAGTACTGTTATGTTATGCTCACGGAATTTTGACCAGTTGTCCCTAATACCACAGGCCTGTTTAGTACAACCGGAAGTATTAGCTTTAGGATAAAAGTAAATGATAACCGGATTTCCTGATAATCCGGAGAGAGTATAAGATTCTCCAAAAGCATCTGAAAGTGTAAAATCAGGAGCGGGATCATTTTCGTTGATATTCTGAGCATTACCACCGCAGGATGCAAAGATTAATGCAATTGTTAATACAAACAGAGTTTGAATACTCTTTTCAATTTTCATACTAATCCTCGTTAAAAATAGTTCTGTTAAAAATATAATCAACGTTCTTCAGCATATTTTTGTTCCTGAAAATTTCATTTAATTCAGTTTCAGTCAAATATTTATTTACGGTCTGAGATTTTAATAACTCATTCAAAAGATCTTTTGATTTATCATTCCAGACATCCATTGCACAAGTCTGGACTATTTTATATGCTTCTTCACGTGTTATTCCTTTTTTTACCAGTGCGAGTAAAACAGTTTGAGAATAAACCAATCCACGTGTTAAATTCAGATTATTTAACATGTTTTCCGGATAAATTATCAGGTTTGACATTAAATTAATTGTAAGTCCCAGCATATAATCGAGAGTAATACAGCTATCCGGTATTATTATCCGCTCAACCGAGGAATGCGAGATATCCCGTTCATGCCATAACGCAACATTTTCCAGTGCAGCAATCGAGTTGCTTCTTAATATTCTTGCCAGCCCTGTAATGCGTTCACTTACAACAGGATTTCTTTTATGCGGCATTGCAGAGGAACCTTTTTGACCTTTGGAAAAAAATTCTTCGGCTTCAAGCACTTCGGTTCTTTGAAGGTGTCTTATCTCAACAGCTATTTTTTCCAATGATGCACCAATTATTGCAAGAACACTCAAATACTCAGCATGCCTGTCCCTTTGAATTACCTGGGTTGAAACTGGAGCTGGTTTTAATCCCATTTTTTTGCAAACAAATTCTTCAACCTGCGGACTAAGATGCTCGAATGTTCCAACAGCGCCGGAGATTTGACCTACAGAAATAGAATCAATTGCATTCTCAAGTCTTTTAATATTACGTTTGGACTCTTCAAACCACAAGGCAAACTTCAGTCCCATTGTTGTAGGTTCAGCATGTATTCCATGTGAACGACCGATACAAATTGTATTTTTATGTTCTATAGCATTCTTCTTTAAAACTTCTCTAAGGTTTTTTAGTTTTCTTAACAAAATAGTGCCGGCAGAATTCATCTGGCAGGAAAGGGTAGTATCCAGAATATCAGATGATGTCATTCCATAGTGAATATGACGTGATTCCGGGCCAACATATTCTGCAACATTTGTTAAGAAAGCGATTACATCATGTTTTGTAGTTTCTTCAATTTCAAGAATTTTATTTATGTCAAATTTTGCTTTAGACTTTATTACTTCGAATTCATCTTCAGGAATATCGCCCATTTCCATTCGGGCTTCACAGGCAAGTATTTCTATTTTTAACCAGGTATTAAATTTAAATTCATCTTCCCAGATTTTTCCCATTTCAGGTAAAGTGTAACGCGGAATCATTAATTTTTCTCCAGTTTCATTTTTTTAATTAACTCTTTATCATCCCTTAAAATTTTTAGAGTGATGGATTGACCCGACCGAAATTCCTGGAACACGCCAAACAAAGTGTTCTCATTGTTTATTTTGAAGTTCTCAACTTCTGTAATCAGGTCGCCGACACGGATATCGGATTTAGCTGCCGGTGTACCAGGCGAAACTCTTGTAACAATAACCCCTTTAGAGCTTGATAGATTGTAGTATCGGGCAATTCCTTCATCTATTGTCTGTATACGCATACCAATCTGAAAGTCTCTGTCAATCATTCCTTTTTCTTTTAACTCAGTGATGATTCTCCGCACTTTATTTATAGGAATTGCAAACCCTAATCCTATATTACCCTGAGCACCGCCGGCCGTGTAAATAAGGGTGTTCATACCAACTATTTCACCAATACTGTTTACCAGCGGACCCCCGCTATTGCCACCGTTGATAGCTGCATCTGTCTGAATCATATTCAAATAATAACGGTTATTAATTGGTTCCAGATTCATTCCTAATGAACTTATAACTCCTACAGTAACAGTTGGTTTATCATTAAGCTCAAAAAGACCGAATGGATTACCAAGTGCAATTACCCATTCCCCAATAATTATTTCATCTGAATTTCCGAAATCAATGTACGGAAAATTATTACCATCAATTTTTATAAGACAGATATCTGATGTTGGATCAGTGCCAATAATCTTTGCCTGATGATGTGAACCATCCGTTAATGTAACGGTGATTTCTGAAGCATTACCCGCTACATGATCGTTTGTTACAATATAACCGTCCGGAGAAATCAGATAACCGGAACCTAATCCCTGTACTCTTCTGTTATTTGATCTTCTGTCGCCAAAAAACTGCCTGAAAAATGGATCATCAAAAAAATAACTAAATGGATCACGTACCTGTCTTATTTCAATTACATTTATACCTACGACCGCGGGGCTTACGACTTCAACCGTTTTTGTAATTATATTTTTCCGGGTATTTGAAATTTCATCATTTAAACTATTCTTATACGCTGTAAGCATTACCTGCTCGCGGCTAAGATTATTTTCATATAATATGTCACTTCCGGTGTTTTTAAGTGAGATGTACCCTGCAATTACCAGGAGTGTGAAGAGCACAACAGTAATAAAATAAATTTTACGACTTATCATTTTTTACACCTGATTTTTTTATTCTCGAAATAATTTCTTTTAATGGTTCCATATGTCTGATAAATATTATGAGCAATCCGCATATAGTAAAGAAAATAATATCATTTTCACTTTCTGGCCGGGGATTGGCATACTTCATTGCAATATCACTTGTATTAAAAACCAGAAAAATGGAAAAAATTGTTGCTGAAATATTCCCAATTAAAATATCCTTTTTGAGCAGATAAAATATTACCCAGAGTACAACCCAAACAACTAACAAAAACGGGAAAAGAATCAGTGTACCGCCTGCTGCTGTAGCCAGTCCTCTGCCGCCTCTGAATCCGATCCATGGATTATAGCAGTGACTGAATACGGCGAAGAGTAATGAGATTGCGGGAAGTATAAAACTATCTGAATATATTAAACCAATCACTAATACGCTTAAAACCCCTTTAAGCGCGTCAATGATTAATACTATAACGCCGATTGATTTGGAATTAGTTACTTCGTAAGAATTCATTGCACCAACATTGCCGGATCCTGACCTGGTTATATCTAATCCTTTTCTGGATTTAAGTAATAAATATGCTGTTGGAATAGAACCCAACAGATAACCGATTATTGAGCTTATCAGATAATGCATAGGTTTGAGTAAAATTTAATTTGATATAATAATTTACAAAAAATGTAAAAGACTTAGTCAAGATATAAAATTAAGTTGAATGCTTTTTCAATCAGAACAATTATGTCCTGAGTTTATTAAATGAGGTGCTGTATTTAAATATAATGGATAGTTTCTTATGTAGAATTATAATATAATAAAAGCCTCTGTGAAGAGGCTTTAATGAGGCGCCGGTCGGATTCGAACCGACGAATAAAGGTTTTGCAGACCTTCGCCTTAGACCGCTTGGCTACAGCGCCAAAAAATAAAATCCACTTGCGTGGATTTTTTGAGCGGGAAACGGGACTCGAACCCGCGACATCAACCTTGGCAAGGTTGCGCTCTACCAACTGAGCTATTCCCGCAAAGTACGATCAAAATTTCCAGAGCTAATTATTTTTATTATCGGAACAAGCAACATCAACCTTGGTCCCGACCTGTCGGGACGCTCTACCAACTGAGCTATTCCCGCAAAGTACAATCAAAATTTCCAGAACTTATTATTTTTATTATCGGAACCCGCGACATCAACCTTGGTCCCGACTAGTCGGGACGCTCTACCTCCGTCAATTGACGGATGAGCTATTCCCGCGCAGTGTATTCAAAGTTAAGTCCATTTTATAGCATCAATGCTGAAAAAAGAACTTATAAAAACGGTTTCAAATATAATGTGATGATGACAATCATGCAACAAACTTATAAGCAATAAAAAAGCCGTCAATTGTTTGACGGCTTTGAAGAAATTATGAAATAATATTATTTCATCAGCATCATTTTGCGGGCTTGTGTATATGAAGCTGTTTCAAGCTTATAGATATACATTCCGCTCGGTAGATTTGATGCATCAAAGTTTACATTGTAGAAACCTGGCTGCATAAATTCATTTCTTAATACCTGAACTTCTTCGCCTAATAAATTATACACAGCAAGTCTGACCATAGTCGGTTCAGCAATGTTGAAATCTATCCTGGTTGAAGGGTTAAATGGATTCGGATAGTTTTGAACCAAGTTGTATCCAAGAGGTCCTTTTACATCAACCATTACTTCATTTGAATATTCAAATGTACCATTGAAATCGATTTGTTTCAGTCTGTAGTAATATGTACCGGTTGTAACAGAGTTATCGATGTATGAATATTCCTGAGCTTCAGATGTTGTGCCTTTACCATCAACATAACCAATACGGTAGAAGTCGCTTCCTTCAACTCTTCTTTCAACTTCAAACATCTGGTTATTTACTTCGGTTGCTGTTGTCCAGTTAAGTACAACATTTCCAGCGGCGTTTACATTGGCTCCAAAAGAAGTTAATTCAACAGGAGTTATTGTCTGAGGTCCGATAAAGTAATTATCAAAATACATCTCATCATTTGCTGTTGCACCGAAAAAGTCAGTTGCATCAATAACTAGCGGACCAAGGCCTGTACTGGTGCCATTAGTCCAAGCCCAGGAATGAACTAATGTTCCGCCAACACTGCCACCAATCCAGAATTCTGTCTGATCAAGATCAAGGTCTATAACAACTTCAACCCATTGCCAGGTATTTGGAGTCCAATTGAAAATAGTAGTTCCATCACCAGTCAGAAGTCTTCCACCGCCACCAACATCAAAATAGCATTCAAATGCCCAGTAACCACCTGTATTGAATGTGAAATCTGATAACATATTCCAGTATCCTGCTTTACCGGTTGGTATATACATAAGGAATCCTGTATACCATTTACCGGATGTCAGGTCACCGTGAAGCCTAACTAGATCGTCATTTGGTAAGATAACAACTGAATTTGGATTGCTGGCAGAAAAAGCATTTGAAACTAATGCATCAGCTGCCCCGCCTGGATTATTATCCCAGGTTGTCCATTCAGTAGGATTCTGTTGAGCAAGTAATTGTCCTGCTACATAAGAATCAAAATTATCGAAGAATGAATATCCGCCACCGCCAGCACTTCCATAAACAATAAAGGGAGCACCATTTTGTGAAGTAGTTCCGTTTAATGCCTGTACCCATCCTGTAGGTGTGGCTTGCAAAGCATCACCTGTCACAGCAACACCAGCAATTGTAACGGGAGGTTGCCAGGGACCAGACGCTGCAGAACCTGTGATTCCCCATTGCACCCAATACTGACCCGCCGGTAATACAGTATTTATTGTAGCGCTAATTTCCTGTACTCTTCTGTCACAGTTCGTTGGTGTGGTTGATTGAGCCCTGTAAATGTTTGTTAATGCTGTTGACTGTAACCTATTAGTAATTAGATCACCCCACACAATAGTTCCACCTGCGTTGGGAGCACCATTCCAAATTTGAACATATACACCGGTAAGTGTAGATGAAACAGCACCGGTCTGGTATGCAAAGAATTTCATAGAATCTATTGTCCACTCTTCAGTACTGGTAAAGTCATCAGCAATATAATAATTAGTTCCGGGTGCAGCTGCTGAGTTAACATTCCATCCATATAACGTGTGTCCGCCTATAGTGCCATCTAAAATGCTTGCATCACCGCCCGAACAGCCACCACCAGGTAAAGTTATAATTGGACCATTATCAAAAAGAACTGCGGCATCATATTCGAAAGGAGTAGTTACCTGGTCCAGTGTTACAGCCACTCCGGAAGGATCGGCAACATCCTGAGCTTCCTGAGCAAAAGTAAATCCGCCCAGACAAACGAATAAACCAAGAATAAAGATTGTGTAAAAAGATTTGTTCATTGAGTACCTCCTGAGAAATTTATTGTTAATAAATTAGTTGTAAAAGAAACTTGGAAAGCAAAAATTTTATCAGAGTACCTCCTCTCTAAAATTTTCAATGGATAGAAATAAGTATATACATAAGATTATAAATAATCTTTAAAAATCAAATAGTTAAGAAAAGATTATTAAAAAAAATTCTGAAAATTATTGCTGTAAAATAAAAAAGCCGTCAATTGCTTGACGGCTTTGAAGAAAATATGAAATGATATTATTTCATCAGCATCATTTTGCGGGCTTGTGTATATGAAGCTGTTTCAAGCTTATAGATATACATTCCGCTCGGTAGATTTGATGCATCAAAGTTTACATTGTAGAAACCTGGCTGCATAAATTCATTTCTTAATACCTGAACTTCTTCACCTAATAAATTATACACAGCAAGTCTGACCATAGTCGGTTCAGCAATGTTGAAATCTATCCTGGTTGAAGGGTTAAATGGATTCGGATAGTTCTGAACTAAGTTGTATCCAAGAGGTCCTTTTACATCAACCATTACTTCATTAAAATATTCAAATGTACCATTAAAATCGATTTGTTTAAGTCTGTAATAATATGTACCGGTTGTAACTGAATTATCAATGTATGAATATTCCTTAGGTTCTGAGGTGGTTCCAAAACCCTCAACATAACCGATACGGTAGAATTCACTTTCCTCACTTCTTCTTTCAATTTCAAACATCTGGTTGTTAACTTCTGTTGCTGTTGTCCAGTTAAGTTCAACATTTCCAGATGGATTGACATTAGCAGTGAATGAAGTTAGCTCAACAGGAATGACATCGGATACTCTATAATCATCAACATACATTTGGTCATTTGCAGTAGCACCATAGAAATTATTTGCCTGAATCTGAAGAGGTGCGCTACCCGGTGTTCCGAATGTTCCGGTTGTATATGTCCATGTATGAACCAGAACATTATTAATCCATAAAGTAGCCTGATCGCTTGCAAGGTCAGCATCAATACGAACAGGGAACCAGGTGTCATAAGGATAATTAAATATAGCGGAAGCTGCTCCACCTGCATCAATTGATCCTGTTCCACCAACATTTAAAGATGCCTGCATAGCCCAAACAGTTGTACCACCGGCAGGTGATACCGCAAGTGTATTAAAGTACCCGGCTTTTCCGGTAGGAATATAAAGGTTAAATTCAATTATATATGTTGTAGGATTGTTAAGTGTTCCCAGGAGTGAGAAAACATCATTGCTTGGCATAATTACCAGCGAGTTTGGTGCACTTGAAGATTGTGCATTAGATACCAGAGGATCTTCCGGACCACCCGGTACATTACTCCAGGTCTGCCAAAGCGATCCATTTTGCTGAGCTACACCAGTACCAGCAGTATAAGAATCAAAATTATCAGACAGGATGATGAATCCACCACCTCCGCCACCGCCACTAATAACTTCAAACAAATCTAAACCAACATAATCGGATTGAGAACCACCGGGGCCTCCATTAGTTGTATAATATCTTACAGCAAATCTAACAGTTCCGCTGGTCGTAAAATTTCCAACGTATTGCTGCCAGCCGGCTATTGAAGCATTAAAACTAGCGAGTTGAACATCAAATGCACCGGATGTAGATCCGCCGGTGGTTGAAACCCAAACTTGCAATGGATCCGGCCAGGTACTACCGTCAGGTGAACGATGCCAGAACTTTAATGTATCACCTGCTTCAACAGTAACCTGAGGAGATATTAACCACTGATCGATTAATAACCCGCCTCCAAAAGCGCCATTATAATTCTGACCTATGTAACCATCAGTAGGTCCTTCATAAGCCGGGAAAACAGTTGGATTTCCCTGAAAAGTTGTTGTTGTGCCTGCTCCATCAACATCATCAAAAAACCATCCACGCGCCTGAATACCTGCTACGGTATTGTCACCATTCATATCATCCATAAAAAGTGATGTACCATCGGATTGATAACTCACGGGAGTATTTACTTCATTTACACCCTGGGATTTTGCAGCATCCTGTGCATATGATACAAAAGAAGCAAATAAGATTATGAAAAATAGTGTAGTTAATTTGTGCATGAGTAACTCCTTTTAAATTAATAAGTAAATCGGCAAAGAATAAAAAATTATTGATTGCTGGTGTTGATATTAATCAATTTCAGCGTAAAGTTCAATTTTTATTATAATTATTTCCTGCTGCCGTGAATAAAACCCCTGTATGGTAATGAGTGCTGAACTGTAATGAATGATGTCTTATCCACTTCCTCAACAATTGAAATTACCTTCTTCTGAAATTTCCTTGGTATAATGGTAACTATAATAGATACACCGCCGGACCCTCCCTCACCGGGCAGAATAGTCAATCCATATTTTAATTTTCTTAATTTGTCTGCAATCTGATCGGTAAGATGTCTGGAAATTATATTCAGTTGAACAAAGCCTAAACCTATTTTTTGTTCTATGCTTATGCCCAGTATATTTCCTGCTGCAAATCCTGCCGCATAACCAATTAAATTAGGCAGGTGATCAAGATTCTGCACAACAAAACGGATTACAAACACCCAAATGAGAACTTCAAAAAATCCAATTAGCGCAGCAAAATATTTTCTGCCCTGAACAACAAGAATCGTTCTCAGAGTACCTAAGGTTACATCACCTATTCGCATACCCATAATAATAAACGCACCATAAAAAGTTTCGAACATAACATCCTTTCTTTAAAATTTAATACTCAAAAATAAATAATATAATTATCTTTGATATAACTATTAAAAAATATTTATGTCAAGATCAGAACGAGAAGCATTAGTGGATTTATTATCCGAAAAAGGTATTCACGATATATCTGTTCTTAAAGCTATTGGTGAAGTTGAGCGTGAAAAATTTATTTCTGATACGATGAAAATTCATGCTTACAAAGATATTGCCCTACCTATCGGTCATTCACAAACTATTTCACAGCCATATACGGTTGCGTTTATGACTCAGGAATTAAAAGTAAAAAAAGATGCAAAAATTCTTGAGATAGGTACAGGTTCCGGTTATCAGGCTGCCATTCTATATAAAATGGGTGCCGATGTTTATACAATAGAAAGAAATTTAAAACTATATCATCCTACTCTTAAATTGTTTGATGAACTTGGAATAAGAGTACGTGCTAAATATGGTGACGGCACGCTTGGCTGGGCTGAATATGCTCCTTTTAATGGAATAATTGTTACAGCAGGTTCACCAACAGTACCGGAAAAACTTAAAGAGCAGCTTGCAATTGGTGGAAGAATGGTTATTCCTGTTGGTAACAGAACATCTCAAAAACTTTATGTGTTAACAAGAGAAGCTGAAAATACTTTTTCTACAAATATTATCCCTGAATTTTCTTTTGTTCCATTAATAGGTAAAGAAGGTTGGGAAAAGTAATTGTTATCGCCGGACCCACTTGTTCAGGCAAAACAAGTCTGTCAATAAACGTTGCAGAAAAAATTAATTCTGAAATTATTTCTGCAGACAGCAGGCAGGTATATAGGTATCTTAATATAGGAACTGCAAAACCTTCCAGACAGGAACTGAAAAACGTTAAACACCATCTGATTGATCATTCAAATCCTGATGATGATTTTAATGCGGGTATGTTTGTTGAAGAAGCAGAAAGGATTATTTCAAGACTTCAATCTGAAAATAAAATTGCAGTGGTGACTGGGGGGACAGGACTTTATATAAAATCGTTGATAGACGGTATTATAAATTCTGTAGATACCAATAAGGAATTGAGAAAAGAATTACTCAACCAGCGTAAACAATTAGGAAACGAATATTTATATGAACAGCTGAAAAAAGTTGATGCCAAAAGCGCCTCGACGATGCTGCCACAAAACTGGAAAAGAGTTATGCGTGCACTTGAGGTTTATTTTATTTCGGGTAAGCCGATCTGGCAGCATTTCAAAGAACAACAACATGATGAAAATAATATCTATCTTCAATATGGTTTGGAATGGAGCAGAGATCAGCTTTATAAAAGGATTGAAGAAAGAGTTGATAGAATGATTGAAAGAGGTTTAGTTGATGAGGTTAAACTATTATTAGAAAAGGGATATTCAAAAGAACTGAATGCTCTTAACACGGTTGGATATAAAGAAATTATTTCTTATTTAGAAAATGAAATATCTTTAGATAGAGCTATTGAACTGATTAAGAGAAATACACGACGATATTCAAAAAGGCAGATTACATGGTTCAAAGCAGATAAAAGAATTAATTGGATAAGAATTGAAAGTGAATCAGATTTTTCAAAAGCTTCAAATTATATTACTCAAAAGGTTTTAAATGAAAGAAAAAATTAGAATTGCATCCGGGCAAGGTTTCTGGGGCGACCTCATAGATGCTCCTTTTCATCAGGTAACAAAAGGACCAATAGATTACCTTGTAATGGACTATCTTGCGGAAGTAACTATGTCTATCCTGCAGAAGCAAAAAAATAAAAACCCGCAACTTGGTTATGCCCGGGATATACCCGAATTAATGAAAAGGATTCTTCCACATTGTGTCGAAAAAAAGATAAAGGTTATTACCAATGGTGGTGGCGTAAATCCTGTTGCTTGTGCTAATGCAATTCTTGATGTTGCGAAAGATTTGAAAATTAAAAATCTTAAAATTGGAATTGTGCTTGGTGATGATATTAAAGATCGGTTTGAAGAATTAATTGACTCAGGTGAAGAATTAAAAAATATGGAAACAGGGGAATCAATCAAGACAATTAAAAATAAGATCCTTTCTGCAAATGTTTATTTCGGTGCTTTTCCGATTGTTGAAGCATTGGAAAAAGGTGCCGATATAATTATTACCGGAAGAACTACTGATACCGGTTTAACACTTGCGCCAATGATTTATGAATTCGGCTGGAAAAAGAATGATATTGATTTATTAAGCGCAGGTACTGTTGCTGGACACATCCTTGAGTGTGGTGCCCAATCATCGGGTGGTAATTTTTTGGGTGATTGGAAATCGATTCCTGATATGGCAAAAATTGGTTTCCCTATTGCCGAAGCTTCTCCAAATGGTGATGTAATTATAACAAAACATGCAAACACCGGTGGAAGAGTTTCATTTGAAACTGTTGCTGAACAGCTTGTATACGAAATTGGTGATCCGAAAAATTATATAACCCCGGATTGTATCGCAGATTTCACTTCCATAAAACTTAAGGATTTAGGCGATGATCAGGTGCTTGTTAACGGAGTAAGCGGATTTCCGGAAACAGAATTTTATAAAGTTTCCTGTTCGTATTCTGACGGATATTCTGCTTTTGCTTCACTAACTTACTGCTGGCCTGAGGCTCTTACAAAAGCCAGGGCAGCAGATGCAATTTTACGCGACAGAATGCAAACCCTTAATCTTAGCTTTGATGAGATAAGAACAGAGTTTATCGGATATAATTCAACTCACGGTCCCTTAGCTAAAAAACTAAATGAAGATGATATCAATGAAATTATTTTAAGAATTGGGGTAAGATCGCACGATTATAATTCAGTTGAAAGGTTTGGAAAAGAAATTGCTCCCTTAATACTTACCGGACCACCGGGAGTTACAGGATTTTCCGGCGGCAGACCAAAGCCAAGTGAAGTTGTTGCATATTGGCCTGCTTTAATTTCTAAAAAAGTTGTTAAGCCGGTTGTTGAAATAATCACTTTATAAATTAATTCAAAAGTCAAAAGTCAAAAGTAAAAATCTTGTAAAATTAATTTTGACTTTTTGAGGAGTAACATGAAAATTAAATTAATTGACATAGCTCACGGCAGAAGCGGCGATAAAGGCGATGCGGCCAATATCGGAATAATAGCTTATGATGATAAAGGATTTAAAATTATACAAGAACATTTGACAGTTGAAAAGGTGAAAAATCATTTTGAAGGAATTTGTTTTGGTAAAGTTGAAAGGTTTGAATTGCCGAATATCCGTGCCTTAAATTTTTTGTTACATAATACACTGGGAGGCGGCGGAACTGTTTCTTTAAAACACGATGCTCAGGGCAAAACTCTTGCTGCAGCGTTACTGAGAATAGAACTAGAATTATAAAAAATAAAATTAATAATTAGGTTTATAAGTTTTGACTTTTGACTTTTTAATTTTGAATTAAAATAGGAGTAGACAATGTACGAAGAAGAATTAAAAACACTAAAAAACTATAGAATCAGAATCGATAATTTACGGAGTTATCTTTGACGTCGATAAGAAAATTCATAAAGTAGATGAACTGAACAACCAAACCGAATCACCAAATTTCTGGAATGACCAGATTTCCGCACAAAAAACACTTCAGGAAATAAAATCGTTAAAGACCTGGATTGATCTATGGCAGGAGCTTGATAAAAAAGCCATCAGTGTTGATGAGACAATTCAGCTTGCTGAGATGGAGAAGGATGAATCATTCAATGATGAAATAATTGCAGAACTTGATTCACTTGAGAAAGCAATTGCAGAAGTTGAGTTCAAAAATATGCTTAACGGTGAAAATGATGATAAAAATTGTTTACTGACAATACATTCCGGTGCAGGCGGAACGGAATCACAGGATTGGGCCGATATGTTATTAAGAATGTATCTCCGCTGGGGTGAACAAAACAGTTTTACAATGACAATAATGGATTTACTTGAAGGTGATGGTGCCGGAATAAAAAGTGCGACTATTGAAGTCACAGGCGAATTTGCGTATGGATATCTTAAAGCCGAAAATGGTGTGCATCGACTGGTACGAATCTCACCCTTTGATTCAAATAAACGAAGACACACTTCTTTTGCATCTGTGTTTGTTATTCCTGAAGTGGACGATACGATTGAGATAGAAATCAACCCGGCAGATTTGAGAGTAGATACATACAGATCAGGAGGTAAGGGAGGTCAGAATGTAAACAAGGTGGAAACTGCTGTTCGTATAACTCACGTTCCTACCGGTGTTGTGGCTGCTTGCCAAAGTGAAAGATCACAGGGGCAGAACAAAGCCAATGCGATGAAAATGTTGAAATCGAAATTGTACCAGATTGAATTAGAAAAACAAAATGCCGCACTTGATGAAGTTGAAAAAGGCAAAATGAAAATTGAGTGGGGAAGTCAGATCCGTTCATATGTTTTTCATCCTTATAACATGGTAAAAGATCATAGAACTAATGTGGAAACATCAGATACGCAGGCGGTTATGAATGGTGATATAGATAAATTCATTAAGGCATTCCTTCTGATGTATAGTAAAAATTAGAAAAAAGAATGAGAGTATTTTTTTTATTTACCACTCATGACTATTTTTAAGTAGAAAATAATCATTAGTTAGCGGGGAGGCTAAACTATGAACTTAATAATAAAGCATTTTTCGGCTGTACTTTTTGTCAGTTTATTATTTATTACTATTGGCTGCGCTCCCGGAATTCATTTAATTGAACCCCAATTCGATTCAACTTTAAAAATTTTTGAAAATAACAATAATATTATATTCAAAGTTTTGGATGAAAGAAAAACCAATCCCTATTCAATTCCAGGTTATGACAATCGTAATATTGAATACACAATCCCAATAGCAGAATATATTGAAACCTACTTTAATAATTCATTGAAACAAAATTCAGTTAATTCTGCACCTGAAGTGGTATCGGTTATAATAGATCAACTAAGATATGATGACCTGGCATCAATTAAATATTCATTCAGATTTTCAGAGCCTATTTCGGTTGACACCAATTTTGTTTTCAGAATTTCTTCGAGATATTTTAATGAAAATGTAAAAGTTGTTAATCACAAAAACTATTTGAATTATGCTTTAACCGATTGCCTTGAGAGTTTTTTTTCATACGATAATGAGATTACAGGGATATATGTAACTACATCAACTAATCAAATCGATACACCGGAAAAAATTCTTGTAGATTCAGGAATCGTAGATATTGGGACTGTAAATAACCTGCAAGCAGAAAGAACTGACGGTAATCAATCTTCTATTACTGAAGTCAAACTTGGGAATACATTCTTTGAAAAAATTATATTGCGTTCAATCGGTTTTTCATATTTTACAGGTGATAAAATTACAGGAGGATTTCATCTTTATTACTCTACCGGAAAATTTAATGAACTGGGGTCTAACATTTTTGGGTATGGTTTTGGAATTATGTATTACGATATTCTCAACCTTCGAGATGGATTCGATGGTTTTATTTTCAGTTTTACCGCTCCATTGCATTTCACATATTATTTATCCGGGTATGAAGATGGTTTATATATCGGATCAACTCTAAAAATTATGATTGGTAACGAGAGCATAGATTATGGTTTTGACAAAAAAGAACATTTCTTTATAGGCCCAACTATAGAGTCTTACATAGGAATAAAAGTTGCAAATGCTATCTCATTCGATATAGGTGGATATTGGCTGGCATTATTAGGGTCGAAAATGCTTCCTGATGATTTTGGTGCTCGATTTAATTTAAATATTTGGTTTTAAAAAAGGAGATTATACAAATGAAAATTAATTTCTTATTCCCACTGTTGCCAGCTTTGTTCATCTTCTTACTCGTTACAGGTTGTTCATCTTACGAATTGACAAAATACTCAGATAATAGTAGTTGTTCCACAACCATTGAAGGTAATTATTATAAAGATATTGAGTCAAGTTCTAGCTATCCTGCTATCTTTGTTAAAATGACGAAATACCCAAAACTTGTTAGAGGTAAACTGATTTCGATTGACGATAAAGGAGTTATTTTTGATCCGGATAATATTGGTTTTTCAAATCAACCTGAAACATTCTTTTCATATGATACTCTTTTTGGAGTAATTGATAATTCAGGTAAACTAGTTTTTGGTGATATTCCGGATTTTTATGCGCTTAAACATAAGATGCTTATTGGATTAACAGAGAGTAAAACTCGGCAATATGTTGAATTGATTCTTGAACCAAATGAGCCGTTTGCTTACTGCTTGAATCCTGGAAATTATTCTATAACATCTATTCAATTTATAGGTTCAAAAAAAGTTCAGGATATAGGATACGATCTTCCTGATATAAATCTGATCATCGAAGAGGGTAAAGTCAACTATTTTGGTAATATATATGTTGACTATAAAGCTAAAACCGATGAAAATGTTATGGTTATACCTTGCACAAGAAATAATTCTGAAAGATCTGCTGCTTTAGGAATGTTTGGGCTAGTTGGTGCATTAGCTAATGCTGTTGCGAGTGAAATTGAGAGTGATGGATTGCATCATATTATAAATATTGAACGCGATGATAATTTTCTTCCTGAAGCGAACAAACCAATTATAGATATTATAATTGATGTTAGTGAATAATTATTCTTAATAATTATTTAACAGCACTGATTCACAGAATAAATTTTTAAACTAATTTTTCAGTAAGGATAATCTTAATTTATAAATCCTTAATATTAACATCAGCGTAATTAGGATTATCATATCAGCAAAAATAAATAAGACTTCAGGTAAGAATGCTGACTATTAAAAAAAAGCTTACAGCATTACAAATAAAAATCCTTATGGAAAAGTTGCCACTTACCATGATATTGCTGAAGCATTTGGAATTCGTTCTTCAGCTAGAATTAATTCTATTCTCTTTTCAAACCAAACTCTTTAACGATATTTGTCAGTCTTCTCGGATAATCAGTTTGCATACCGTTGATGCCTTTTTTAATGAGGCAATCCATTTCTTTTTTACTGTTGATAGTGCAGCCTATTAAAAAATTTATCTGTTGATCAGGATTCTTATAATTAAAACGATTCCGCTTTCTCACATCATAACGCATAACCCGGCGATATGTCATCCAGTTGCCGAATGTAATTTTAGTCGGACGTAATACCAGTCCAACTGAATTTTTATTTTGTATAGCTTCTTTAATTCCACTATGTAATCTTGGGAAGAAAATAAATCCCGGTGGCAGTTCTACATCAAGGCAGTAAATTAAATCCGGATATTTACTTTTTGCGGTATTCAGCACTTCTTTACTGGATGTTTCAATGATGAATTGACACGACGGATTGTGCTCTCTAACCAGGGCATCTAATTGATCAAGAATCACCCTTACTAATTCGCTTTCATCCTTCGGTACTTTAACATCGAGAAAAACAAATTTCACTTTTTCTTTATCAGATAACCACTGAATGAACTCTGCTAAAATTGGGATATGTGCACCGGCTGGTTGGTTTTCACCTTTTTTAACATAATTATAATATTTTCTGAAATCCTGCAGAGTAAGTTCACTAGTTGTATTTCTGAAGCCGCTGAATGGGGCAGGGAAGTAAGGCTTATATTTAACATCAGGTTCCAGTCCATTTTCCCGTATCAAAGCAACCAGTCCATTTGGATTCCAATCGTGCCACAGGATAACTTCGTTATCCCTGGTAATACATATGTCAACCTCCAAAGCATTCGCACCTTCGTTTACAGCTCTTTCTAATGAAGAAATTGTATTTTCAGGTTCATTAACAGGCGAACCACGATGCCCACAAATTAAAAATAAGTGATCTTTGTCTATGTTAGATTTACGAAAAGGACAGAATCTGAAAAGTTCTTTTATCCAGACGTGGTAATAAATAAGTTTTCTTTTTATGCTTGCCATAGACTAAGTTAATAATAATCTTTGATTCAGAATTATTTTTGCTATTGCTGCCCGAAAAATGGAGAATAAAATATTGAAAATGAAAAAGCCTGCTGATAAAAAAAATACGGATTTCTTCAACAAGGTTTATGACATTACCAAGAAAATTCCTTATGGCAAAGTTGCAACCTATGGTGATATTGCTGAGGCTTGTGGAATTCGATCTTCTGCACGAACTGTGGGATGGGCATTAAACGGATGTGGTCCTGATATACCTGCACATAGAGTTGTAAACAGGTACGGTGCACTTACGGGTAAAATACATTTTGGTGATCCTAATTTAATGGAGGAGTTATTAATAAGTGAGGGTGTGGAATTTGATGAGAATGGTTGCGTGAAATTAGATAAGCATTTATGGAAACCCGTAGGCAAGAAAAAAGTATATAGTAAAAAGAAAAAATCAGGACGATCAAAAGATCGTCCTTAGTTTAATACTTCCTCACATCAATCGATGAGACACCAGACTCAATTTTTATAAATATTTTTTTAACCGACTCATCAAAATTAGGTGTTCTGTATTTTGAAGATTCAAGTTTTGTAAAGCCTTCATAGTTTGTTGCGGATAATGCAACATCAGAAATTATTTCACAGCCAACTGCTTCTGGAATGAATATATCTATATCAGATGCACCTGCATCTATGTCGAGCCTGGTTTCATCAACCGGTTCACCAATTTTAAGATTTAATGCAGCAGCGCCCATATTTATATCGATCTCGCTAACCTTAAATGAAGAAAGGTCTACTTTCATTGATGCTGCTCCTACATCAAAATTAATATCCCATACAGGTTCTGGATTAAGTGCAATTTCAACTTTATTAAAGCTGCCTTTTTTACCAAAACGGAATTTTTTTGATTCCATCTTAAACGTAAGATTGCTAATATCATCATAATCATTCCGGATCAACGTATAATCAACTCCATAACTTTCAGTTGATATATCAAGAAGTTCATCTGTTGTTGTCAGTAATCTGAAATTACCTGCACCTGCATTAAAATTAAATGTTGCTGATTTGATTGAGTCATTAAAAGGCTCAGTATATCTTGAAGTTTCAGACGTGATAGGTCCATCATCAAAATTGAAATTAAATCCGCCTTTGAAAAAGTTGAGTCCTGAACTTATAGAGGCAAAGATAGAGAGTGCCAGTACTAACCCGGCTAATCCTGAAATGAGCAATTTACCGGTTTTATTTTTTACAATAATTGATAAACCAATCAATACAAGCACGAGCGGCCAGAACTTCCAGGCTGTTGACCATTCAAAGTTTATATCTAGAAAATTTGCAATCAGACCAAGACCGCCGAGGACAACAAACAGGGTTCCCCAGAAAATATGTGATGCTTTCATTTTCTTACCTCACTTTTTTGCGTTAAGAAGTAAACCAATACCAATGGCAATTAAAATAAAAGGCCAGTAATCACCAAAGTTGAATCGCGGTATAAAATTATTTAGTAAGAACAATGCACCAATAACAACTAGAACTATTCCTGCAACAGAGCCAGTATTAGATTTTTGTTTCTGCTGAAAGGCCGCATAATCGAACTGATCTTTTATTGGTTCTGAATTCTCTCCCTTTGTCTCAGACTCATGGTGATGTTGGTTAAATTCAGATTGTGTCTGCTGTGTTCCGGGAAAAACATATGGTTTTTCAGGCACTATAATCCACAAAATAATGTAGGCAATTAATCCTCCTCCGCCGAAGAATACGGCAAGAACGAATAAAATTCTTACTATTGTTGGATCAATTTCAAAATATTCTGCAATGCCACCGGATACTCCACCGATCATTTTATCGGTATTGGAGCGATATAACTTTTTGTACATTTTGGAACTCCTTGTTTACTATAATTTCCAATGCAATAATAAATACTATTATAATGTAATACATTTTATATAGTATTAACGGTACCTGATTGTTAAAGGTGGGATAATTATCAGATTATCGGGCGAATAATACCGGTGAATGGTAAAATTTTTGCAATTTTATTGTAAAAATTAAAAGATACGTTATTTTAGTTTTAATATTTTAATAATTCTTTTACTTACTTCAACTATATGAAAATTGCACTCTGTCAGATCAATCCGATTATCGGAAACCTCGATTACAATAAATCAAAAATTATTGAGGGTTATAAAAAAGGTGTTAAGGAGAATGCTGATATTGTAATTTTCCCTGAACTTTCTTTAATAGGTTATCCGCCTCAGGATCTGGTTGAAAAAAAAGAATTCCGGGATGCAGTGACTAAAGCCTCAAATGAGCTGGCTGCATTAACCACCGGCACAGCTTTAATATTCGGATCAATTACGGATGATAATGATTTGATCGGAACAGACATACATAACTCTGCTATACTCTGTTACGAAGGTAAAATACAATTTGTTCAACATAAAACACTTATTCCGAACTATGATGTATTTGATGAGATGCGATATTTCGATCCATCTAAAGAAGTAAATGTATTTGAGTTTAAAGGTGAGAAACTGGGAATTTCGATATGCGAGGATATTTGGAACGATGCAGATTACTGGTACAGAAGAAGATACACACGCGATCCCGTAAGAGAGTTGTTAGAAAAAGGCGCCTCAATACTTATTAATATATCTGCAAGTCCGTATTCTTACGGTAAACGGAATGACAGACGTAATATGCTTTCGTTATTAACAAATCAGGAAAGTGTACCACTGGCTTACGTATGCTGTGCGGGTGCACAGACAGATTTGATCTTTGATGGAGCAAGCATGTGTTTTGATTCAAAAGGAAGATTGCTAAAACTTGGTAAACATTTTGAGGAAGATTTTTTTATTTATGATACCAATGTTTCGGGAAATGAAATCATTAATTGTGAGTATAGTTTTGAGGAAGAAGTTTTATCAGCACTCATTTATGGTTTGAAAGATTATTGTGATAAACTAGGATTTAGAAAATTATTAATAGGATTAAGCGGTGGAATAGATTCGGCTATTGTAACATACATTGCTGTAAAAGCTGTTGGAGCAGAAAATGTTCACGTAATGCTAATGCCTTCTAAATATTCAAGCGAGGGAAGTCTGACTGATTCTGAGAAACTTATTTCAAATTTAGGAATCTCATCATCAAATATTTCTATTCAAAATGTGGTTGATGAAACTTTAAACAAGTTAACGATTTCACTTAACAATGATGTGAAAGAAATTACTGAAGAAAACCTGCAATCCAGAATACGTGGACTTTATTTAATGGCTTTTTCAAATAACAACAATTACTTACTTTTAACAACCGGAAATAAGTCGGAAATGGCAACCGGGTATTGTACTTTATATGGAGATATGTGTGGTGGATTAGCTGTGATAGCTGATGTATATAAAACAGATATTTATAGAATAACTAATTATATAAACAGGGAATCTGAAATTATTCCGCAAGAGATAATAAACAAGCCGCCGTCTGCAGAATTAAAACCAAATCAAACAGATCAGGATACACTTCCACCATATGAATTGCTTGATAATATTTTAAAAATGTATCTTGAAGAGAATAAAGAATCTGAAGAAATTTCTGAAATCATTGGGGATAAAGAAATTGTTGATAAAGTACTCCGAATGGTTGATTTAAATGAGTTTAAACGAAAACAATCAGCTCCGGCATTACGTGTATCATCAAAAGCTTTCGGTTATGGGAGAAGATATCCCATTGTGCAGGGTTGGAGAAAGTAACCAAACCTGAAGCAATAAAAATTTGGATGAAAAAACTAATTAAAAATATCAGACAATTAAAAAATTGAAAATATGAATTATATAAAATATTTATTGACAGTAATCTTTCTGATTAATTTTAATATAACAGCTCAATTCGGTTCGAATCCGGATTTATTAAAAGTCCAAACTTATCTTTCATTAGATAAAGTTTATACAGGCAGTGAGTTCAAAGTTGCTCTTAAAGTCAATATCGATAAAGAGTGGCACATTAATTCAAATCAACCTTATGAAGATTATTTAATACCTACAGAACTCAGCATTGTTGAAGATCAGAATTTTAAATTAAACAAAGTAGTATATCCAAAAGCACATGATTTTACTTTTGCTTTTTCCGAAAGTCCGCTATCTGTCTGGGAAGGTGAAATTATTATCGGAGCAATCGTAAGTGTTTCAGAAAATATTGAACCAGGAACTTATCAATTGGTAATTAACCTTGATTACCAGGCTTGTAATGATATGAGCTGCCTGGCACCAACTTCCGTATCAGATACTATCGAAGTTGTAATAGCCGATAGGAAAGAAGTTGTAAATCAAATTAATGGTGATATCTTTGATCAGCTTGACCTTTCAATCGAATCAACTCTAATATCAAATGATAAAAATGATGACCCGATATCATCAGCACTGGAAAGTAAAGGAATTTTTGTAGGTCTAATCCTGGTTTTTTTAGGCGGACTTGCTCTTAACCTTACACCTTGCGTTTATCCTCTTATACCAATAACAATTGGTTATTTCGGCGGACAAAGTGAAGGTAAAACCAGCAGGTTGTTTTTGATGGGGTTATTGTTCGTTTTAGGGATGGCTGTTACGTATTCTGTTGTAGGGGTTGTAACTTCGCTAAGCGGAGCCGTATTTGGTGCCTTATTACAAAATACAATTGTTATTCTGGTTATTGTTGCAGTTTTTATAGTGTTATCGCTTAGTATGTTCGGAGTGTATGAATTTAAAGTTCCTGATGCTCTGGTTGCAAAAGCGGGTGGTGCAAAAGGTGGATTTTACGGTGCGTTTTTTATGGGATTAACAATGGGAATTGTTGCAGCACCTTGTATTGGACCTTTCGTAATCGGGTTAGTTACTTACGTTGCTGCAAAGGGTGATCCATTTTTTGGATTTCTTATGTTTTTTGTTTTAGCCCTCGGCTTAGGATTACCGTATTTGTTTCTTGCAATTTTCTCTGGTAAGATTAAAAGTCTGCCGCGTGCCGGTGAGTGGATGGAAGCAGTAAAACATGTTTTCGGATTTATTCTTCTTGGAATGGCATTATATTTTCTTTTACCGCTACTTCCAAAAGAAATTTCAGGCTATGTACTACCTGTGTTCGGTATAATTGCTGTCCTGATACTTCTATTTTTTGATAAGATGGGAAATAAAGTGAAGTCATTCCGCGCATTCAAATATGTCTTTTCTATTTTGATTATTGCTGTTTCGGTATATGCTATGGTTCCTTCTCAAAAAAATTCCGTTGAGTGGGAAATGTATACAGAATATGCTGTTGAAAATATTTCGGATAAAAAAGGGATAATTATAGATTTTTATGCTGATTGGTGTATTCCATGTAAAGAACTTGACGCGCTTACTTTTTCCGATCAGCGGGTGATTGAGCTTTCGAAGGAATTCGCGACATTCAAAGCTGACATGACAAAATCTGTTTCACCGGAAGTTGAATCGTTGCGGAATAAATATACCATCATTGGTGTTCCCACCGTGCTCATACTCAGTGCTGATGGAAGTGAATTACAGCGTATTACCGGCTTTGTAAATGCCGATGAATTTTTTAACATTTTAAATAGTGTATTGTAATAGGGTGCCGGCAATTTAATTGCTAATTCACAAACTACTTAGTAGTTTTGTTCGAACATTTTTAAATAATATTTGAGTCAGAGTTTGTAATGTCTAAAATAAAAGAAGTACTAAAATTAAAAGAAGTAACAGTAAGGTTTGCGGGGGATTCAGGGGATGGTATGCAATTAACAGGTTCTCAGTTTAGCGATACAACTGCATGGGTTGGTAATGATCTGAACACACTTCCGGATTATCCAGCTGAAATTCGTGCCCCTGCAGGAACATTATACGGAGTGAGCGGGTTCCAATTACATTTCAGCAGCGATGATATTCATACACCTGGTGATCAGCCGGATGTACTGGTTGCAATGAATCCTGCTGCTTTAAAAAAGAATTTACCTGAAATAAAAAAAGGCGGAATCATAATTCTAAATAATGATGCCTTTGACGCTAAAAACCTTAAACTGGCTGGTTATGCTTCTAATCCATTGGATGATGAATCATTAAGCGGATATGAAGTTTTTAAAGTTCCTATTTCCTCGCTTACAGCTAATGCATTAGAGGGAACAAATCTCTCTCCAAAAGAAGTAGCAAGATGTAAAAACTTTTTTGCTCTTGGATTAATGTATTGGTTATATAACCGCCCGCCGGAACCTACTATTGAATGGATACATATAAAATTCAAAAAACATCCTGAATATGTAGAGGCTAATGAAAAAGCTCTTAAAGCAGGAATGAATTTTGGTGAAATGACAGAGGCGTTCACAACACGCTATAGTGTTGAACCAGCTAAACTACCTAAAGGAACTTACAGAAACATTTCCGGTAACGAGGCTACAGCACTCGGATTTTTAACTGCATCTGTAAAAAGCGGCTTGCCATTATTTCTTGGTTCATATCCAATTACGCCTGCTTCTGAAATTTTACAATACCTTAGTAATTATAAAAACTTTGGTGTTAAAACATTTCAGGCGGAAGATGAAATTGCAGGAATAACATCGGCTATTGGTGCTGCATTTGCAGGATCATTAGCAATAACTTCAACCAGTGGTCCGGGACTTGCATTAAAAACAGAAGCAATTGGATTAGCGGTGATGACTGAACTTCCGATTGTTATCATCGACGTTCAGAGAGGTGGTCCTAGTACAGGGCTTCCCACTAAAACTGAACAGGCAGATTTATTGCAAGCTGTATATGGAAGAAATGGTGAAGCTCCTGTTGCGGTACTGGCTGCGCGTACTCCACGTGATTGTTTTTATATGGCTATTGAAGCCTCAAGAATTGCAGTAAAATTTATGACACCGGTAATTTTATTAACCGATGGATATCTTGCTAATGGATCTGAACCATGGAGAATTCCAAACGTTAATGAATTACCTGAGATAAAAGTTGAATACAGAAAAGATAAAGAAGGATTCTTTCCTTACCTCAGAGATGAAAACCTTACAAGACCATGGGCTATTCCGGGAACTCCGGGACTCGAACATAGAATTGGCGGCTTGGAAAAAGCCAATATAACGGGCAACGTAAATTATGACCCGGATAACCATCATAATATGGTAAATCTGCGTGCACAGAAAATCAAAAATATCCAGTACGATATCCCTGATCTTGAAGTAGATGGCGAAAGCCAGGGAGAACTGCTAGTATTAGGCTGGGGCGGAACCTATGGCTCATTAAAAGAGGCTGTGTCCAAAGCGCGTGAACTGGGGTACCCTGTTTCTCACGCCCATTTAAAATATCTTAATCCGTTTCCCAAAAATACGGCAGAAATATTAGGCAGATTTAAGAAAATACTGATACCGGAAATTAATCTAGGACAATTATCTAAAATGATCAGAAGTGAATTTTTAATTGATGTTGAACAGTTTAATATAGTCAGAGGTTTGCCTTTCAGAACTTCCGATATATTGACAAAGATAACAGAGATGCTTGGAGGAAATAATGGCAACTAATTCAGAAAATATTACAGCACAGTATACAGCTAAAGATTTTTCATCAGATCAGGATGTTAGATGGTGTCCGGGGTGCGGTGATTATTCCATCCTTGCACAGGTTCAACGTACTTTTCCGGATATTGTAAAAGAACACAAAGAAAATATTGTTTGGGTTTCAGGAATTGGGTGTTCAAGCAGATTCCCTTACTATATGAACACATACGGATTTCATGGAATTCACGGCAGAGCACCAATTCTTGCAACCGGTGTTAAATTAGCTAACCCTAAACTTTCAGTGTGGGTTGCTACCGGAGATGGTGATTTACTCAGCATCGGTGGAAACCATTTTATACATGCCTGCAGAAAAAATGTTGATTTAAAAATCCTGTTATTTAATAATAGGATATATGGATTAACCAAAGGTCAGTATTCTCCTACATCTGAAAGAGGAAAAGTAACAAAGACTACACCTTTTGGAAGTGTTGATTATCCCTTTAATCCCGTCTTGCTTGCACTTGGTTCTGAAGCATCCTTTGTTGCAAGATCTATAGACCGTAATGCTAAACATATGCAGGAGATGATCAGGAGAGCAGCAGAACATAAAGGTACAGCACTCATAGAAATTTATCAGAACTGTAACATCTTTAATGATGGAGCTTTTGAACTATTAACCGAAAAGAATACCAAAGATGATAATGTCCTCTCACTTGAGCATGGTAAACCTATGGTCTTCGGAAAAAATTCTGATAAAGGCGTTAAACTTGATGGATTAACACCGGTAATAGTTGACATGTCAACTGGTGAGTTCAGCAAAGATGATTTGTGGATTCATGACGAGTTTGATAGTAGCCCTGCCCGTGCTATTATACTGGCAGGTATGGAGGAAACACCGGGTATGCCAACTCCAATAGGAATTTTCCGACAGGTGGATAAACCTACATACGATGAAGGATTGGAAAGTCAGATTGAAGCCGTTACCAATAAGAGAGGTAAAGGCGATTTAGAGAAAATACTGTTTAGTGGTAATACCTGGGAAGTAAAATAATATACTTTCAAATCTTAATTATTTCACAATAGGCTAAGGAAAACCCTTAGCCTATTCACTTAATTTGCAGTATGATTGACTTTAATAAATTAAAAGATATAATTCATTCACACCGGTCATTCCTTCTCACCACACATGTAAATCCTGATGCTGATGCTATAGGCTCTGAAATAGCTTTACTGCGGATACTAAAGAAATTAAATAAAGAAGTTTTTATATATAATCATAGCAAAACTCCGTACAATCTTTTATTTCTTGATCCTGAAAATGCTATCAAAAATTTTAACCCTGAAACAGATTCCGGTATTTTTACCAATATTGATGTACTGGTTGCTCTGGATTTCAACAGGTCCGACAGAATTGTAAGTATGCAAAAGCCATTTAATTCTTCCGCAAAATTTAAGATATGTATTGATCATCATCATGAATCTGAAAAGTTTGTAGATGAATTATTCGTTGATACCAAATACAGCGCAACATCTGAAATTCTATTTGACTTTATTAAGAAAACAAAATTAGTTGAACTGGATAAGTCAATTGCCGATCCAATTTATGCCGGAATTATGACTGATACAGGATCATTCAGGTTTGAGAGAACCACTTCAAACCTGCATTTAATAGTTGCTGAGTTGATAGATGCAGGTGTAAACCCAGGTGAAGTGTATGATAAAATTTACGACCAAAGCAAATTCAGTAAAATCAAATTGTTAGGAAAAGCATTGAACTCACTCACCCTAACATATGATAATCAAATAGGTTATATGGTGCTTACTCAATTAGATTTTAATGAAGTTAGCGGAATAGAGAGTGATACAGATGGATTTGTAAACCATTGTCTTTCGGTTGAAAATGTGAAATTAGGTTTATTGTTCATCGAATTAAAAAACGGATTCAAGGTCAGTTTCAGATCTAAGGGAAATATTCCGGCAAACAAACTTGCCGGTGAGTTCGGAGGTGGTGGTCATACCAATGCTGCCGGAGCACGATTTCATTCTGAAAATATGAATGAATTTATAACCATAGTACTTAAAAAAGCTCAAGAATATATCAACAATTATCAATAAGCCATGTTTAAATTAAATATAAAATCGGGCGAAAAGAAGTTAGTTTACAAACCGTTGTCAATAGTTTATAAATATGTTTTTGATGATGGAAAACTGCAGACAGGATTAAAGAACCTTGAAAGAATTTTCAATATTAATTTTTCTGAATTGGATAAGAAAAATTTTGTGTTCGAAAAGTATGATCGTCTGAGAATATCAAATCCAAATTCCAAACCTGATGAACTTGTTATAAAGAAAATAAAGATTGATGATAAGTTTAGTGTTGAGTTTTTCAGAGAGGATCTTGCCGCATTTATTAATACATTACAGAAAGAGAAACCTGCATACCTTCATATTACTATTCCATCTTTCAGAAATGTTAAAGAATATTTTAAGGATGAAGAGTACTACTATCAGACTTTTATTGAAGGAGTTTATTACGGTAATTATTCTTTTAATAAATATAAATCTGGTAATAAATTTAACCGCGAACTTAGTGTTTTGTTTTATGCCGATGATGTTAAAAAATTAAGATCTGCTGTTCTCAAAGCCGGTAATATAATGCAAGGCGTTGAACTTACCAGGAATTTTCAGAATGAACCTGCTAATAATTTAACTCCACAAAAATTTGCAAAAAGTTTATCAGAACTTAAAGGCAGGGGAATACGGGTAAAAGTTTTTAATGAAGAAGATATTAAAAGAATGAAAATGGGCGGGCTGATTGCCGTTGGCAAGGGTAGTTTTAATAAGCCAAGATTTATCATACTCGAGTATAAACCATCTAAAAAAAGAACAGGCAAGCTTAAAAAAATTGCACTCGTGGGTAAAGGTATTACATTCGATTCCGGAGGAATTTCAATAAAACCATCAACCGGAATGGGAGAAATGAAAGGTGATATGTCTGGAGCAGCAGTTGTTGCAGGAACAATTCTTGCAGCTTCCGGAAATCAGGTTAATGTTCATTTAATTGGAATTATACCTGCTGCTGAAAATATGCTTTCGGGTGAATCATTTCGTCCGGGAGACATTATAAAAACAGCTTCAGGAAAATCGATAGAAGTAGATGATACCGATGCAGAAGGAAGAATTGTACTTGCAGATGCACTGGAGTATGCATCAAAATTAAAAGTTGATGAGATAATTGATCTTGCAACTTTAACAGGAGCCGTAGTAGTTGCACTTGGTGAAATTGCTGCAGGATTGTTTACGAATGATGAAAAACTGGCAAATGAACTTTATAAAAGCGGAATGAAAACTAATGACCGTGTATGGCGGCTACCGTTATGGAATGATTATAACGAATTAAACAAAAGTGAAGTCGCTGATGTGAAGAATTATGGTGGCAGATGGGCAGGAGCAATTTCAGCAGCAAAGTTTTTGGAAAATTTTGTTGATAAGAAAACAGCCTGGGCTCATCTTGATATAGCTGGTCCGGCTTTAAAAAATCCTTCAGTAAGCTATGGAAAAAAATTTATGACCGGTTTCGGTGTCAGATTATTAGTTGATTATATCTCCACCAAGGATAAATAAAAATCAATATTTAAAGAAATCACAAAGTGTTTAACTTTTGATTTTTGAATTGATCAGACCGTCTTTCATTTCATAGACTGTATCCGCTAATTTAACCAGACCGGGGTTATGAGTTACTATTATAAAAGTGATTTTTAATCTGTCTCTGAGGTCGAATATAATTTTATGGATTGCCTCACTATTTTCTGAGTCAAGATTTCCTGTAGGTTCATCCGCAAAAATAATTTTTGGATTGTTTGCTAATGATCTCGCGACTGCTACTCTCTGTTGCTCACCTCCTGAAAGTTCCGCCGGTTTATGATCAAATCTTTCGCCTAATCCAACTGAATTTAATAATTCCTTAGCCCGATCAATTGACTTGCCTAGCGACATTCCACCAATCATTAAAGGAATAGCAGCATTTTCCAGCGCTGTAAATTCAGGCAGCAAATGATGAAACTGAAATATAAAGCCAATGTTTTGATTTCTGAACTTCGAAAGTTTTTCATCACTATAATTGAAAATATCCTTCCCGTCAAAAAAAACTTTACCACTGTCCGGTTTATCCAATCCGCTCAATAAATGCAGCAGAGTGCTTTTACCTGCACCGGAAGCTCCTACAATAACGGAAATCTTTTCCTGCTCAATTTCAATTGAGATTCCCTTAAGAACTTTTAGTTTAACATTCTTAATCGTAGTAAATGATTTATGTAAATCGTCAGCTTTTATAATGATTGACATATAAAGTTATTCCCATTTAATTGCTTCAATAGTATTAACCCGGGATGCTCTGCTGGCTGGGAAGTAAGAGGCAAGAAAAGATAACAGCATAGATGCACCCGAAACAAAAAAGAAATCCAACAACCTCAACTCAACCGGCAATGAATTAATTTTATATTGAGTAGGATCGAGGGGATAGATATTATAGTTTAATTGTAAAAACAAAATGAAATATCCAATTAATATTCCTAGTAATGTTCCGGATATTCCAATCATTAAACCTTCATACATAAATATTTTTTTTATTGATATTACTCTTACACCCATTGCACGCAATATGCCGATGTCTCTCTTTTTCTCAATTACAGTCATTGATAGTGAGCCAAGGATGTTAAAAGTTGCAACTGCAACTATTAAAGACAGCAGTATGTATGCAACCCATCTTTCTATCTGCATAACCGAGTAAAGATCCTTGTGGAAATCATACCACGTTGAAACAGAGAAAATATTCTGATCAAGAATTGACTGAAGATCCTCTTTCAGCTTAAATGATTGATTTATATCCTTCAGTTTTATTTCATAACCTTGAAATGAATTTTTATACCCTAAAAGGAACTGCCCCTGCTCAAGTGAAATGAAAGCCAATCCTGCATCATATTCATTATTCTGTGATGAAAATATTCCACTAACAATAAAACTTTGTGAATTAGGTAAAGTAAATTGTGTTACAGCCTTTTCAATTCCTGTTGGTGAGATGACAGTAATAGTATCGCCAACTAATGATTGCAGCTGATCGGCTAACCTTATCCCGATTACAATTGAAGGTAAATTGCCGTCATCAAATAAATCATCGCTCCCAAAGACCACACTATTTTTAATTCCATATAATTCATTCGCATATTCCGGAGAAACACCTTTCAGATTTATGATTTCAGTTTTGTCGCGCCTAAGAGCAAGTACCTTTCCGCTTACAAAAGGTGCATAGTTAACCAGGTCACTCTGCTGATCCAATATTTTTTTTAATTGTGATAAATCATTTTCAGAATAATCGGATGAAATAATTTCAACCCGTACATGCGGATCGAAATTAAGCAGAAAAGTTTTAACAAGACTGCCAAAACCGTTGAACACTGAAAGAACAACTATTAAAGCAGCAACACCTATAGTAATTCCAATAGTCGATAGAAAAGAAATGATTGTTATGAAGTTAAGCTTATGTTTTGAAATAAGATAACGCTTCGCTATGAATCTTTCAAAAAACATCAGTCAAACCTCAGGCTTTTAACAGGACTAACTCTTGATGCGATATAACCCGGAATGATTGAAGCTCCTAAGCTTAGTAATAGAGCAATTGCAGAAACTATCAGAAATATAAAAGGATTCATGTCGAATGGAACTTTTGTTACAAAGTAAACACTGGACGGCACTGTGATCACATCAAACTGAATCTGGACTTGAATTAAAATAATTGCAAGAAGATTACCAAGCAGGATACCTATTACACCAATGAATATACCCTGAATAAGAAATATTCTCAGCACTTGCGTCCTGTTTGCTCCGAGTGATTTCAAAATTCCTATTGCATTTGTCTTTTCAAGAACCAGGATAAGCAGGGTACCAATAATGTTAAAGACAGCAACAATAATTATTAATCCGAGTATTATAGGAATTGGTTTTTGCTGCAATTCTATCCAGGTAAATATATTTCGATGAGTTTCGAAAAGTGATCGGGCAAACAACGGATAAGTTAAGTTTTTCCTCAGAAGGTTAGTTAGTGAGTCGATGTTTTCAGTGCTGGTTAGCTGTATATCGTAACCATTAATAGACTGTCCGATTGAGAAGAGAGTTTGTGCATCCCTAAGATTTGTATAAGCATATAAATCATCATACTCAGCCATTCCGCTTTCAAAAATTCCTGTTACAGTAAACCTTTCAATGTTAGGAAAATTTTGTGGTGTGGGAATCTGATCATCTTTTAAAGCAAAAAGAGTTATCTTATCACCCACCTTAAGCATTAGTTTATTAGCTAAGACTTTTCCAATAACTAAATTGTTTGATTCGAAACTACCTAAATCAAGTTCACCGCTAATAATATTTCTTTTAAGCCGCTCCAACTTACTTCCTTCCGGAACGCCGATTATGCTGATTCCTTCCTGCCTGTTTTTAGAACTTATGATTGCAAGTTTAGAAGCGAAAGGTGTAATACTTAATTTATGATCTCCTAAAAGTTTTTCAATTGTTTGGGAGATATTATCATAGTTTCTTACAGTGCCACTGAATGCTGTAATTTTAATGTGCGAATCAAAATCAGTTATTTTCTCCTGGATAGTCTTTTCGAACCCGCTTAATACAGAAAGAGCGATGATAAGAGTTGCTACGCCAATAACTATACCGGAAATAGCTATTTTGGAAATGATATTAAGAAATCCCGACTCCTTTCGGGAATTAAGAAATCTGCGTGATATGAAAAAGGAAATCGGCATCTGTAATAATTGTTTTGATGCAAATTTAACCACATTTAGACAGTATTAAAATTACTTATTGCTAAAAATTGAAATATTGGTTAAAAATTGTGTTTATTCATAAATCAATATATATTTGTGCCTCGTTTAGAAATCATTATTACATTTCACAGTTATTTATAAGTTAATTAAAGTAAGTTGTTGAATGTCGTCTGTCTGAACATAATAGTTCTTTGAAAGTCTGATTTATAATGTGGTAATAAAAATCGGGGCGTAGTCCCGATAGGAACGGGATAAACTCCGTTCGGTTATCGCGTCCCGACATTGTCGGGAAGGTCTCAGGCTCTCAAAAACATTTTATATTTTGTTAATTAGTCTAGATTTACACGGGGCGTAGCGTAGTCCGGTTATCGCGCCTGCTTTGGGAGCAGGAGGTCGCAGGTTCGAATCCTGCCGCCCCGACAAAAAACTGGTTTGAAAATACTGAAAATACTTGTTCGGTTTATCGCGTCCCGACTTAGGTCGGGAAGGTCGCAGGTTCTGGCAAAGCCATCCCTTTGTGAGAATCCTGCCGCTCCGACAAAAAAAAATTGTTCTTTGATTCAAATTGTTAAGAGCGCCCGTAGCTCAATCGGATAGAGCATCAGCCTTCTAAGCTGGAGGTTAGTGGTTCGAGTCCACTCGGGCGTACACGGTAAAATTCTAATACACAAGCACCAAATAACAAATGAGACTAAACTCTGTATTCTAATTATTTTTGATTTGGAATTTAGTGCCTGGAATTTATTTGTAATTTGATATTTGATTATTGATATTTTCACAGATGGTGAGCGTAGCTCAGTTGGTTAGAGCACCAGGTTGTGGCCCTGGGGGTCGTGGGTTCAATCCCCATCGCTCACCCAAACAGTTTTTTCCTGGCCCCATCGTCTAATGGTTAGGACCTCGCCCTTTCACGGCGGTAATAGGGGTTCGAATCCCCTTGGGGTCACTTTAAGCCTCGATAGTTTTATCGGGGCTTTTTTTATATAAGTGAAAAGTTCTTCGGTAATAGGGGTTCTTCCATAGGAATGCCTTCGGCAGAATCCTCTTGGGGTCTCATTAAGCTTCGATAATTTTATCAAGGCTTTTTTTATTGCTATTCGTTAATTGTTTTAATCATTTCGAATTCATATGTTTACAAAAAAAAAGGAGTAAAAAATGAAACGCTCATTTTTACTTTTTCTGTTTGCTTCCTTATTAATTTCATCGACTAGCCTTTCGCAATCTAATTTTAATATTCAGCTTTACCAGCAGTTTCTTGAGAACCATCAAAACTTAGAACCCGAAGCACTAATGCAGATGCATCCGGCAGGAAATTTTATCGCTGATATTAATATGACTTACGAAGATGCACGCTATTTCGATTCTATTAAAATCAAGTATGGTATTACTTCTTATGAAGAATCTTTGCTTGCCCAGCATGGTTTTATGGTTTCTGAAAGATTAAGTAAAATATCATTCGGACAAGCAATACTTGAGATTTTTCACAGCGATCTGCCGGTTTACATATCAACAGATGCGATTCTTCATGCATTCCATATTTCATACAACAGAATTTTACGCGATGTTGAAATGGGATATATGGTTGAATCGGTTAAACAAATATTAATGAACTTAAGGAATAAACAGGGTGAACTTCATAGTAATTATAGTTCAAATCCTGAAATGCTTACAATGCTTAAAGATGTAGATGTATATATAACGGTTGCTCTTAAATTAATTGATGATGAAAATATAAATCCTTATTACGCCGATAATTCAACTTTTATATTGGAGTGTTATAATAAAGTAATTGAAGCCGGACCCGCCAACACATTCACAATTTTTTCTGAGAATTGTAAAATGATAGACTGGAGTCAATTCAAACCACGCGGGCATTATGATGATCCGGAAAGGCCAATACTTGCTAAATATTTCCGCACGATGATGTGGCTTGGAAGAATGGAAATTTATTTGATCAAACCTGTCACATTGCCGGTATTTTGCGAACCTCAAACTTTTCAGGATATACAAAGGCAAACTATTGATGCTTTTCTTATTAGAGAATTATTCAATCTTTCTGATTCCTATGATCTTTATAGTGGTATGGAACAAGTTTTAGAGTTTTTTGTCGGCGAACAGGATAATGTTACACTGAATAATCTCGACTACCTTGCAGATGCTTTAACACTTGCAAATCCTGCCGAACTGCTTGACAGCTTAAAATTAATTGAATTCCAGGATACGTTGATG